>DOWG01000259.1 GCA_003519685.1 Lachnospiraceae bacterium | reverse complement strand
TCATTATTGCGGCAATGCTTTTTATCAGCTTGCGGTAGATATTCTTATTAATCGATGGTCATGGCATGGAAGACGGAGCAATGAATTCACAAATTTATCATAGTTTCATGCTATACTATCAACAATTAACGAAGTTATCCATGAATTATATCAGAAGCAAAGTGATACCCATTTTGTCACAAAGAATATTCTTAAAAATTATACCGTTAGCGTGGAGGTGCCCTATGGATAAGCTTAAAATATTGGTGGTGGATGACGAAAGCAGAATGCGGAAGCTTGTGAAAGACTTTTTAGTCCGTAAAAATTATGAAGTAATCGAGGCGGAGAACGGAGAACAGGCGGTTGATATCTTTTTCTCAAAGAAAGATATTGCGCTGATTATTCTGGATGTAATGATGCCGAAAATGGATGGCTGGCAAGTGTGCCGTGAGATACGGCAATTTTCCGAAGTGCCGATTATCATGCTTACGGCAAAGGGATCCGAGAATGATGAATTAATGGGATTTGATCTGGGAGTGGACGAATATGTCTCCAAGCCCTTCAGTCCTAAGATTCTGGTTGCAAGAGTAGAGGCGGTATTACGCAGAACGACATCTTCGGAGGGAGAGGTCATAAATGTCGGCGGTATTGAGCTGGACAAAACGGCTCATCAGGTTAAAATTGATGGTACCGTGGTGGATTTAAGCTTTAAGGAATTTGAACTGCTGACATATTTTGTAACAAATCAGGGCGTTGCCTTATCCCGTGAGAAAATATTAAACAATGTATGGAATTATGATTATTTTGGGGATGCAAGAACGATAGATACCCATGTTAAAAAACTAAGAAGCAAGATGGGGGCGAAGGGAAATTATATTAAAACGATCTGGGGCTTAGGATATAAATTTGAAGTAGAAGAATAGCAAAAACCCGAAGAGCCAAAAAGCCATGCGGAAATGAGGTTAGAAATGAAACACTCGATTCGTTTTAAAATAACATTTTTACTGACGGCCTTAATTATTATTACGATCTTTTTGACCTGGTTTATTAATCATAGCTTCCTGTCGGACTATTATTTATATAATAAGTTTGCAATCCTGGACGATGCTTATCAGGAAATTAATGCNNGGAGTGGGTACCTATATCTATATTGACCACTATGTACCGGGATTTAATTACAGTATCGCCTTTAATATGAGCGAAATGCAAGTAAAACAAATGCGGGTATTGCTGCAGGGGTATATCTTTTATGGAACGAATCCTTATATGAGAAACCGGACCCTTCTTCATAAAACGGAGAATTATGGTATCTATAGCATGTTTGATGAGCAGAGGGATTCTAATTTTATTGATTTGTTCGGTACCCTGGAGGATGATAAATATATTATCATGCGGACCAACTATGAAAGCATCGAGGAAAGTGTAGCCATCTCGAATAAATTTCTGGCCTACATTGGTATTATCGCGGCTTTTTTAGGCACAGCGATTATGCTGATTATTAGTAAGAAATTTACACAACCTATCCTGGACCTTGCAGGTATCGCAAAACAGATGTCAGGCTTAAACTTTAATATCAAATATAAGGTAAAAACCAAGGATGAGATCGGTGTATTAGGGGAAAGCATCAATAGCCTTTCCGACCGGTTGAAAAGTACCATATCGGAATTAAAGCAGGCCAATAATGAATTGCTGAGCGATATTCAAAAGAAAACAGAAGTTGATGAGATGCGAAAGGAGTTTTTATCCAATGTATCCCATGAACTGAAGACGCCTCTCGCTTTGATCCAGGGTTATGCAGAAGGCTTGAAGGAGAATATTAATGAGGATGAGGAAAGCCGCGATTTCTATTGTGAAGTCATTATGGATGAAGCGGGTAAAATGAATAAAATGCTAAAGAAGCTCTTGAGCCTTAATGAATTGGAGTTCGGAAATAATCAAGTAGACTTTGAACGATTTGACATTGTAGAGTTAATAAGATCGGTTCTTGAATCCACGGAGATCTTATTTAAGCAGAAAGAAGTTGTCCTGCATTTTGAACAGGAGGAGCCGATCTATGTATGGGCGGATGAGTTCTTAGTAGAACAGGTGGTTACAAATTATATCAGCAATGCCCTGAACCATGTCTCCGGTGCTAAAATCATAGAAATCAAATTAATTCGGCATAATGATGTTGTCCGGGTTGCCGTATTTAATACCGGAGAGAATATTCCGGAGGAAGAACTGGATAAGATCTGGATCAAATTCTATAAAGTAGATAAAGCCAGAACACGGGAATACGGCGGAAGTGGTATTGGTTTATCAATCGTGAAAGCTATTATGAACAGCTTAAATCAAGAGTGCGGAGTGATCAATCGGCCGGTTGGGGTTGAGTTCTGGTTTGAACTGGACACAAAGGCATGACAGGAACGGTGAGGCTGATGCACTTATCGATTAAGAAACAAACGCTCTGTCTCTTGCAGGTTTATGCAAGAGACGGGGCGTTTCCTTCTTTTATAACAAGTAAATTCATGATATTACTTTTTTAGTTGCCGAAAAAAGCAAATAGTGATAATATGGAACTTGTAGAAATTCGGATTTGGTAATTTATAATACAATAGCATAGGCTAAAGATCGGGGGCTATTACAAATGAGAAAATGGAGTTTCGTGATTGGTGTATTATGTGTTTTATCTTTAACAGGATGTGCTTCAACCTACCGTTTATCGGATGTGGAAACGGATATTGTGGCGGAAAATATGGCTGTATTATTATTAAAACATGACCATAATTATCAAGATAAGGAATTGCTTCTGCCGAAAGAAGAATTAGAGAAAGAAATGTTTCCGACGAAAACAGATACGGAGGATGCTTCCTTATCGAAAGCTGATGAAAGGGAGAATAAGGAGAGCGCAGCCAAGCAGCCGCAGTCGGGGCAGCCGGAGCAGGAAGTGTATACTTTGTCACAGGTAATTGGTGCCAAAGATTTTGATATAAAATACAAGGAATATAAGCTGTATAAAAACTATCCGGAAGATATCTCAAACACCTATTTTTCCTTAACACCAAGAAAAGGAAATCAATTACTGGTTGTTTCCTTTGATGCCGGCAATACATCAAAAGATACGAAATCCTTAAATTTGATAAAGACAGGGATCCGTTTCAAATTAAAGGTGAATCAAGAGAAAACCTATGTTCCTCTGCTAACCTTGCTGGAGAATGATTTACAATATATTAATATTCCCGTCGAAGGTCAGAAAACAGAAGAGGTAATTCTTGTATTTGAAATTCCCAAGGAAGAAATATCCGCTGTGAATTTGGCTGTTACGAATGAGGATAGAACAATGAACTTGGGGATGAAGTAATATCTGCTCGTGCTGTAACAGTGCATTTTATCCAACTGTAGCAAGAATACTCCCATCTTCTATAAGTGGGAGATGAATTGCTACTTGCGGAGCAACACTTATCTCCTATGTGCTTTACTATATAGCATACATTGTAGTAAAACTATGGTATAATATAAGTGGAAAGCGAGGTGAATATGATGTATCTTACAGTAAAGCAACAACTTAAAAACTTATCAAAAGAAGATTATTTAAATTTAAGAGAATTATCTCATATTGCTAAAAACTTATACAATGTTGCAACTTATAATATTAGGCAGTATTACTTCCAAGAGAAAGAATACTTAAAGTATGAGCAAAACAATGTACTTTGTAAAGAAAATGAAAACTACAAACTCTTAAACAGTAATATGGCACAGCAGATACTTAAAGAAGTGGATGGAAGTTTCAAATCCTTCTTTGGTCTTTTAAAATTAGCCCAAAAGGGTAAGTATGATTATAAGTCTATAAAACTGCCTCATTATCTAGATAAAGATAGTTATACCACTTTAGTTATAGGTTTTATTAGAATAAAAGATAATGTTCTAATTATGCCTTATTCTAATACCTATAAAAAGAAACATAAACCTATTGATATTAAAATACCACCAATTTTACAAGATAAGAAGATTAAAGAAATCCGTATTATTCCTAAATTTAAAGCAAGGTTCTTTGAAGTTCAGTATACATATGAAGCTATTGAACCTCAAAGGGAATTAGATAACACAAAGGCACTTGCAATAGATATAGGGTTAAATAATCTTGCAACTTGTGTAACAAATGAGGGTAAATCATTCATAGTAGATGGCAAAAGACTTAAATCAATAAATCAATGGTTCAATAAGCAAAATAGTATTCTTCAAAGCATTAAAGACAAGCAAAAAATTAAGGGTATCACTAATAAACAAATGATTATAACAAATAATCGTAATAATGCAGTTAATGATTACATTAACAAGACTTGCAGATATATAATAAACTACTGCTTAAATAATAATATTGGTAATCTCGTTATAGGTTATAATGAAACGCTTCAAAAGGATATTAATTTGGGTAGAGCAAATAATCAAAACTTTGTAAATATACCAGTTGGAAACATCAAAGAGAAACTCGAATATCTTTGTAAAATGTATGATATAAACTTCACTAAGCAAGAAGAAAGTTATACATCAAAGGCAAGTTTTTTTGATAATGATGAGATACCTAAATATAATCCTAATGCACCAAAAGAATATGCGTTTAGTGGCAAAAGGGTTAAAAGAGGACTATATGTAACTAGAGCAGGATACAAATTAAATGCCGATGTGAATGGAGCATTTAATATATTAAAGAAAAGTAGCGTTGTGTGCTTAAATGCACTATACGGTAGGGGCGAAGTGGATACGCCTGTTAGAATAAGGATAGCATAGACTATCAATCTTCTATACGAAGCCCTCACTTCAACGTAGTAAGCGGGGGAGAAATTCACAATTTAAATGAAGAAATCAAGTAGATCATGTTAAAGGGGTAGGGGTATGGATTTTTTAGAAAGAAAACATTCAAAATTCTTCGGCTTGCCATTAAGCTTTACGAAATATGCAATTTCGGAGGAAAAGCTTACGATTACTTCCGGTTTCCTAAGTATTACGGAAGATGATGCCTATATGTATAAAATCCAGGATGTGAGATTAACTCGAAGCTTCGTGGAACGGTTGTTTCAGCTGGGGACGATAACCTGCTATACGGGAGACACGACGCATCCGGAATTGACGCTATACCATATTAAGAATGCAAGCAGGATAAAAGACTTTATTATGGAATCTTCCGAGGAGGCAAGGCGTAAGCGAAGAGCTTTGCATACAATAGATATTGATGCCGAAGATTTGAGTGATATTGAATTGGAACAGATAAATAGATAAATCCTTAAATATTACTTGACATTTTTCAATAGAGATTGTAAAATAAAAATCCACCGTTAATGAACAGCCACGAAAATAGAGAATAAACGAAAATAAAACAAAAAACAAATAAAAAAGTGGTTGACATAATACAACAAAATGTGTTATACTAAGAAAGCTGACGGTAATCAACAAACATCAATACAATATTGCATTGATGCGATAAGAACCTTGATAATTGA
>DOWG01000090.1:1565-3159 GCA_003519685.1 Lachnospiraceae bacterium | reverse complement strand
GATTGAAGGAAGTCCTGATTATGCTTGAGTTTCCGCAAAATGCACTTGAAAAATGAATAAACCTTACCGAAGTGCCAATCTGCCACTTTTAAAAAGTTTGTGAATGGCAGTTCTTGGATTAGAGGCACTTTAATAAGCCCCATCTGAAACCGGACTTTGGGAGAATTATTCTTTTATCTATTTAAGCGATTAGCTTAAGGCAGAGCTGACGGTATGCAGGACGTTTTGTCTTGAACCAAAGTCTGACACCTTCTTTTGCATATGATAGTATGCCAGAGATACCTTTGGCTAATCGATAATAACAAAAATGGACCTTTTCTTTAATCGGATTTGCTGTTTTTATAATCAATACTTTAAGGGCATTTGTCTCTGGTTTCATTGAGAGTTGTGCTAAAAATGCCATGCATAAAGTGATATAAAAGTTTAATGCATTTATAGCTTTTAGTTTCCTTACACGGAAGTTTTCAAACTGAAACATCTGTTTTTTACAACGGAAATACTCCTCTATTCTCCATCTGGAGAAATATAGCTTTGCAACTTTTATAACATCTTCTTTTGATTTTATTTCCTTATTAGTTGCAAGCATCATTGGATACTCTGTAATGCCGTAAACAAGCACTAGATAAATATCTTTCCTAGAGGCAGTTATCTGTACTTTTACATGTGACAAATATGCTTCATGCTCTTTTCCTTTGTAAAATAGAGGCATTTTAATTTTACCCTTACGACGATCACGAAGTTCTGTAGCAGGAGTCCATTTATTGTGATAAAGAAGTTTTCTTTTTGCAGTAAGTCTAATGACAAAATCCTGCTCAAGTTCATCCATTTTCAAGAACATCTTGTTATCATCATAGCCTCTGTCCATAACAAAGGTAGCCCTGTTGAACAGGGATGCACCGCGTTCCATAGCTGCAAATGTAATGGTATTAGTAGAGGTGAAATTCTTTTCTTTGGAAGAATGAATCTCTGAAAAAATACTGACTGGGTGATTACTGCTAGTAAGAACACATGCTTCGGTAACGTGATACCCTTTTTTATAAACATTTTTTGTTGCTGTGCTTTCAGAACCATCTCTTACAACACCAAGAGACTCGAATTTATAGCCGTCTGGTTTAACGACATCACTATCATCGATATGAATTACGGGTTCCGCTGGAGTCCATTTACGAATCGTTTTTAAGTATGTATTTAGGGCTTTTGTAGATGTCCCTTTGAGTAGATGCTTTGAAAGACGCTCCACGGTATTTACTTTTTTTGAAGGTTCATGAAGCTTATCAGCAACGTCCGTTAAAAGACAACTATTCGCAGCAAGCATACCGTAAGTCATATCAGCAGTAAATTTGCGTTCTGGTTTAGAAAGTGATCTGGAAATCTTGTTTGAAAAGGTTAAAATTTCTCGTTTCATGGTGTAAGTATTTGTGGTAGAATTAAGCATAAGGAGTCCTCTCTTTTTTTGTTTAGTTGGTTATTGCTTGTATACTTTAATTATACCAAACAAAGAGATGGGATTCCTTATTTTTAAGCATTTTTTGAAAGTTGTTTATAACTAATCGGTGAAATTCACTAATTGTGGATAAAAGAACGGAAACTCAAG
>DOWG01000090.1:0-1424 GCA_003519685.1 Lachnospiraceae bacterium | reverse complement strand
GTTTGTTCTTAGAAAGGCTTGATGTAATTTATGAGTATATATGATACTTTAAATCCAGAACAGAAGCGGGCTGTCTTACATGACAAAGGACCTCTTCTTATTTTAGCAGGTGCCGGCTCCGGCAAGACCAGGGTTCTTACCCACCGCATTGCTTATCTGATCGAGGAGAGAGGCGTGAATCCCTGGAATATTCTTGCGATTACCTTTACAAATAAGGCAGCCAGGGAAATGAGGGAAAGAGTTGACAAGCTTGTCGGCTATGGATCGGAGAACATCTGGGTCAGTACCTTTCACTCCACCTGTGTCCGGATTTTAAGGCGATTTATCGATACGATCGGTTATTCCAGGAGCTTTACCATCTATGACACTGACGACCAGAAAACGCTGATGCGGGAGATATGTAAATATCTGAATATTGATACCAAGAGAATCAACGAGCGTGCGATCCTATCCGCAATCTCTAAGGCGAAGGACGAATTAATCACACCGGAGGAATTCGAACGCAGCGCCGGAGGCGATTATAATAGTGCTAATTACGCAAAGGCTTACATAGAATATCAGAAACGACTGAAATCCAGCAACGCCTTGGATTTTGATGATTTGATCTGTAAGACGGTAGAACTTTTTCAGAAGAATAAGGAAGCACTTATTTACTTTCAGAACCGCTTCCGCTATATCATGGTGGATGAATATCAGGATACGAATACGGCCCAGTTCCACCTCATTCATTTACTGGCTTCCGGGGTTAATGAGCTAGGGAAACGGGACTATAACCTCTGCGTAGTAGGTGATGATGACCAGTCGATCTATAAATTCCGCGGCGCAAATATCTATAATATATTAAACTTTGAGAAGGCATTTCCAAATACGGAAGTGATCAAGCTGGAGCAGAATTACCGTTCCACGAAGAGTATCCTGAATACCGCGAATGAGGTGATCTGCCACAACAAAGGCAGGAAGGAGAAATCTCTGTGGACCGATAATGAAGAGGGAGAGCCCGTCCATTTTACACAATTTGAAAACGACTTTGAGGAGGCCGATACCATTACTGCCGAGATTAAGCGAATCGTTGAAAGCGGCGAGGCCGGCTATAACGATTTTGCTATCCTCTATCGTACCAATGCACAATCCCGTCTCTTTGAGGAGAAATTAATACTGCGTAATATCCCCTATAAAATCATTGGAAGCGTTAATTTCTATGCTCGAAGAGAGATCAAGGACATCCTCGCTTATCTGAAAACGATTGATAACGGATTGGATAATCTTGCGGTAAAACGTATCATCAATGTTCCCCGAAGAGGAATCGGCCTGACAACAATGGACCGGGTAAATGATTATGCGCTTCAGAATGAAATTAGCTTTTACGAAGCACTTACCCGCGCGAATCACATCCCCGGCCTGGAACGTGCCGCCTCGAAGATCAC
>DOWG01000280.1:19848-25608 GCA_003519685.1 Lachnospiraceae bacterium | reverse complement strand
TTTAGCTCCGATCGCATATTGCAAGTAAACTTGCATATGCTCACTACGCTTTTACTATATTATAGACTTTGTTGGGGGTGTGAACAGTAACACTATTAATGAACCAATGCTAAGGTTTGCTGTGCAATGGATAATTCCTCATTGGTCGGAATTACGTAAACTTTTACCTTAGAATTCGGTGCGGAGATTAGGGCTTCCTTGCCGCGGATACTGATCTGGTCTTCTGTTAATTTCACTCCCAGATATCCAAGGTATGCACAGATCTGCGCACGCTTGAGGCCGTCATTTTCACCCACGCCTGCCGTAAAGGTAATTGCATCTACACCATTCATTGCTGCTACATAGGCGCCGATGTATTTTGCCACGCGATAGTCAAATGCTTCGTTTGCTACCTTTGCTCTATGATTTCCTTCATCTTCCGCCTTCTTCACGTCACGGAAGTCACTGGAAACACCGGACATACCCAGCATACCCGATTTCTTATTCAGCATATTAAGCAGCTCATCAATGGTTTGTCCTTCTTTATGCGCGATGTATTGAAGAACCGCCGGATCGATATCACCGCTTCTGGTCCCCATGATCAGTCCTTCCAGAGGGGTTAGTCCCATACTGGTATCTACGCATTTACCGTTTTGTACGGCGGAAATGCTTGCTCCGTTTCCGAGATGTGCAATGATTAGCTTAGAATCTTTTGGATCCAGTCCGGAGATCTCTAAGGTCTTCTTTGATACATAGCTATGGCTGGTTCCATGGAAACCATATTTTCTGATATTATATTTTTCATAATATTCATAAGGAATCGCATAAAGAAATGCTTTCTCCGGCATGGTCTGATGGAAAGCGGTATCAAATACGGCTACCTGGGGGATTCCCGGCATAACTGCTTCGCAGGCATTAATCCCGGTTAGGTTGGCTGGGTTATGCAGAGGGCCTAAGTCAAAGCAGTCCTTGATTACCTTCTTAACGTCTTCATTAACGATAACCGGATCGCTATAGTACTTGCTGCCGTGAAGTACACGATGACCGACCGCTGAGATTTCACTGATATTCTTAATTACCCCCTGCTTTGCATCCAAGAGAGCCTTAATAACCATATCTACGGCTACCTGATGATCTTTCATCGGCTGATTCACTACCAGCTTATCCTTGCCGGTCGGTTCATGCGTTAGTTTAGAGCCTTCTATTCCAATTCTTTCACAAAGACCTTTTGCCAAAACATTTTTGGAATCCATATCAATCAGTTGATATTTTAATGAAGAGCTTCCACAGTTAATTACTAAAATGTTCATTTATAAAGTTCTCCTTGTATTTTATTTTTCTGTATTTTATTTTTCTCATTTGCGCAGCTTTTTTGCTATTATGAAGTTAACGAATGCTGCGTGAATCGAATGCAGCAATCTACTGCAATCAATTGATTAATTATTTATTTGTCTGGCATTGAACCGCGGTGATTGCAATAACCCCTACGATATCCTCAAAGGAGCATCCTCTGGATAAGTCATTCACCGGTCTTGCTATTCCCTGTGTCAGCGGACCATATGCTTCTGCTTTGGCAAGTCTTTGTACCAGCTTATATCCGATATTGCCGGCATCAAGATCCGGGAAAATCAGAACATTTGCATTCCCTGCAACATCACTGCCTGGTGCTTTCGATGAAGCAATGCTTGGAACAATGGCTGCATCCAGCTGTAATTCACCGTCGATCTTAAGCTCCGGATTGTTTTCCTTTGCTATTCTTGTTGCTTCTACAACCTTATCAACATCTGCGTGCTTTGCACTACCCTTTGTTGAATGGGACAGCATCGCAACGACCGGTTCCTTACCAGCTAGGCTCTTGAAGCTCTTCGCTGAGCTTGCTGCTATCGCTGCCAGCTCTTCGGAGGTCGGATTCTGATTTAATCCGCAGTCACCGAATACAAATAAACCGTTCTCGCCATACTCACAGTTCGGAACCACCATTAAAAAGAATGCGGATACCAGCTTGGTGCCGGGAGCCGTCTTTAAGATCTGTAAGGAGGGACGAAGTACATCTGCGGTCGCATGGCATGCGCCTGCTACCATTCCGTCTGCATCTCCTGCTTTTACCATAGTAACACCATAGTAAAGGAAATTTGTTGTTAGTAACTCCCTTGCTTTCTCCGGTGTCATTCCCTTTGCCTTACGTAGCTCAACCAGAAGGTCAATGTAAGATTTCAATTTATCTGAAGTTTTCGGGTTCACTATGGATGCACCGGTCAAATCAACCCCCAATGCTTTTGCATCCTTCGCTATCTTCTCCGGATCACCTGCTAAAATAATGTTGGCAATTCCTTCTTTCAGAGCAACCTCTGCTGCCTGCAGTGTTCTCTTATCTTCGGATTCCGGTAATATAATTGTTTTTTTGTTTTGTTTCGCGTTGCTTTTAATTTCATCAATAAATCCCATGATGTTTCTCCTTCCTTTGACATCTTATCTTAATTAGTATGTACATATTATGCCAAACCCATAAATTTAATTATAGAACAATTTATATTTTGATACAAGTACCTTTTCCGCTAATATCAAATCTTGTAGAATTCTGGTTACTGTTCACACCCTGGGCNNACCGACGAATGCAAATACTCCTTACCGGATATCATTTGTCGAAATCATATCATGGTATACATGATGGGTGTGAACAGTAACGAATTCTGCGGATATGTAACGATTCGGAAACCGCCTGATTCCCCTTTTACAAAATGCATAGTAAAACATACTGCCTTTCATATGCCCGAAAGGCAACTTTCCGAAATAATTGACGGTAGGACAAAAGAATGCTATGATCACCTTAATAAAATTCGCGGTTAATTGCATGATGAAATCAGAAAATGGCAGGTTCATTTCTATGAAGGTAGTAGGTCTAGTTACAGAATATAATCCATTTCACAATGGTCATAAATATCATATTGAAGAAGCGAAGAAAAGTTCCTGTGCCGATTATGCCATTGCCGTAATGAGCGGGGACTTTGTTCAGCGCGGAGCCCCTGCTGTTATTGACAAATACAGCCGTGCCGAGATGGCAATCAAGGGCGGCGCTGATCTTGTCCTGGAGCTTCCGGTTTGCTATGCGACCGCCAGTGCGGAATATTTTGCCCTTGGCGCAGTTTCCCTCCTTGATAAACTCGGAATCGTCGATTCGCTCTGCTTTGGAAGTGAATGCGGAGATATCTCTTCCCTTAAAGAAGTAGCAGGCATCCTTGCCGGAACCACCGAAGAGTATGACAAGCAGCTTCTTTCCTATGTGAAAGAGGGACTTACCTATCCTGCTGCCAGAGAGAAAGCAATCACAGCGTATCTCCGATCCGGCAATGCCTCGCATTCGACAGATCCGGAGCAAGCAGCAAGGGTTCTTTCCTCGCCGAATAACATCTTAGGAATGGAATATATAAAGGCAATTCATTCCCTCTCTTCCCCCCTCCGGCCAGTTACCATACAGAGAAAGACCGCCGGCTACCATGAGAAGGAGTTGTCCCAGGCGTATCCTGATCGCGGTCCTGCCGGGAATCAAGCCGGGAATCAACAGGAGGATAAGCATTCGCCTTCCTCTGTGATCAGCTCGGCAACCGCCATCCGTACGATACTTCAAAGCAGCAGGGAGGTTCCCGGGCTGTCCCCGGTTACTGCCAGTGTTCCGGATGCCGTATATGAGATCCTGGTTTCCGATTATCATAAAACCTATCCCATAACCTGGGAGGATTTTTCTTCTATTATAAAGTACAAGCTTTTATCGGAAGATCGTAATTTGCTGAACGGCTACGTTGATATGAGCGGCGACTTAGCTGACCGGATAAAGAAGAATTCCATCTATGCTTGTACTATGGAAGAATTGGCATTGCGTTTAAAGACCAAAAATCTCACCCTGACTCGGATCAATCGGGCTCTTACCCATATTCTATTGAATATCCGCAAGACCTCTCTAAAACAATACTGCCAAAACGGTTATACCTCCTATGCCCGAGTACTTGGTATAAAAAAGGAATCCTCCCATCTGCTGCGCAGAATTACCGATATCGGAAGGATTCCCGTTATTACAAAAGTAGCAAAGGCGGAGAAACAAATCGACCCTCTGGCAATGCAGATGCTTTCCGAGGATCTATTTGCCGCTCATCTATACAATCAGGCTGTGTACGAAAAATATGGCACCCCGCTGCCAAATGAATACCAAAGAGGAATTCTTATCGTATGAATTCCTCTTCGGCAATAAGTCCGTACAGCAATGCCCGCAGAATCGACTGGGGCAACTGGGGGTTACTCCAGGATGCTCTCCATCTGATCCAGCAATTCCGAGAATAACGAAAGTGCCTGATTGACCGGTTCCTTCGTGCTCATATCCACGCCGGCACCCTTTAAGAGTTCGATCGGATAGTCGGAGCTTCCGCCGCTTAGGAAATGGACATAATCCTCGACGGCAGGTTTGCCCTCCTTTAATATCCGTCTGGATAATGCAATTGCTGCAGAATAGCCGGTCGCATATTGATAGACATAGAATGCCGTATAGAAATGAGGAATTCTCGCCCATTCCATATCAATCTCCGGATCAATGATTACATTCTTTCCGAAATATAATACATTCAGATCATGATAGATCTTGCAGAGATTTTCTGCCGTCAGGCTTTCGCCTTCCTCCACCATCCTGTGGGTTATCATTTCAAATTCCGCAAACATTGTCTGACGGAACAAGGTACCTTTGAACTTATCAAGGAAATGATTGATCAGATATGCCTTTTCCTTCTTATCCTCCGTATTCTTTAGCATATAATCAATCAGCAATGCTTCATTACAGGTAGATGCCACTTCTGCAACGAAGATCTTATAGCCCGCGTAGATATAGGGTTGTACATGATCGGAATAATAGCTGTGGATTGCATGCCCCATCTCATGTGCCAGGGTAAATACATTGTCCAGGGTATTATTATAATTTAATAATACATAGGGATGGGTTCCATAAGCACCCCAGGAGTAAGCTCCGCTGCGCTTATTTTCATTTTCATAGACATCAATCCAACGGTTATGAAAGCCTTCCTCTAGAATCCCATGATATTCCTCTCCCAGAGGTTCCAACCCTTTGGCAACAATTTTCTTCGCCTCTTCAAATGGCACCTCCATATGGACATCGGTTACCAGCGGGGTATATAAATCGTACATATGAAGCTCCTTGATCCCCAGCAGCTTTTTCCGAAGCTCCACATAGCGATACATAAGGTCCATATGATCATGGACGGCAGCAATCAGGTTCGTATACACCTCTACCGGAATATTCCCGCCATCCAGAGCCATCGCAAGGGTAGACGGATACTTTCTTGCCTTCGCAAAGAAAACCTCCTGCTTTACATTGGAGCTAAACGATGCGGCAAGGGTATTCTTAAAGCTGCGGTAGGCTGCATAGAACCCCTGAAAGGCTTCCTGTCTGACCCGCCGGTCCGTACTCTCCAATAAGCGGATATACCGTCCGTGGGTAATCTGCACCTCTTCACCGTTCTCATCCTTAATCTCCGGAAATTTAATATCTGCATTATTGAACATCGAGAAGATATTGGAAGGGGCATCCGCCATCTCACCGGCATCCGCTAATAATTCCTCCATCTCTCCGGATAAGATATGTGGCTTTAACCGCAGGATATCCTTAAGGTAGAAATCATATACCCTTAATTCTTCCTGCTCCTGAAGGAACCGGCTTAAAGTTTCCTCCGGAATGGCAAGAATCTCCGGAGTAGCAAAGGAAAGCGCACTGCTTACCTGAAC
>DOWG01000280.1:19526-19776 GCA_003519685.1 Lachnospiraceae bacterium | reverse complement strand
CCCTGATACTCCAATGCTCTCGGAAGCATTTCTTTTATTTTCTCATATTCCTGCTGCCACAAATCATCGGAGGCATACAAATCCTCCATTGCCCAGGTAAATCTCTTGTCTACTTCGTTTCGTTTTTGTAATTTCTTTTTTTCTACCATGCTGTTATCTCCTTTAACCCTTTCTATTTTTAATTTGTATTGCTTCTCAAGACTCTCCTTCCATAGGACCGAAGATGAATCGTTACTATTCACACCCGACA
>DOWG01000280.1:12555-19514 GCA_003519685.1 Lachnospiraceae bacterium | reverse complement strand
GAAATCATATCATGAACGAAAAGAACGTTCATGATCTTTTGCTCCACTCGGAAATTGCAAACAAGCTTGCATTTCCTCATTACGCTTTATTATATTATAGACTTGTTAGCGGGTGAATAGTAACGATGAATTCCATGCCCCGGAATAACGATTCGCCCTGTTTCATGGAATAATCCGCGCCGATTTTTAATAAATTATAGTAACATACTTCCCGATTGCAGGATGCCTGCGGCTCAACATTTTTTGCAGGCTTTGAAGAAAGGCATGGTTATCAACATGAAGGCAACAAATAATCTATCTCTTAAAATGAATATTCAGAATAGGAAGGAACGGACTGCCCTAAATAAGTTTATTAAAGGCTTCCTGGTATTATTCCTGGTAATCATGATTCTATTTCCGGCAGCCTCCTACGAAGGAGCAACGACCGGTCTTCTTCTATGGTTTCACAATGTTCTTCCAAACCTGCTGCCTTTTATTATCCTGTCAAATCTTATGATTCAATTAAACATCGCCGGTAAAATCAGCCGCCTGTTTCACCCCCTCCTCGGAAGGCTGTTCAAAGTAACGAAGGAGGGCTGCTATCCAATTATCATTGGATGCCTGTCCGGTATACCGATGGGTGCAAAGGCAACGGCAGACCTTGTATCGGAAGGTAAGATTGAAGAGCACGAGGGAAATTTTCTAATTACCATGTGTAATAATGCAAGTCCTATGTTTATTATTGGATATATTGCCATATCTCAATTAAAGCTTCCCCGAATCAAATATCCCTTATTCGTCATTCTGTACAGCTCTGCCGTGATCAGCGCCCTACTATGCCGTTTTATCCTGCATGGACACCCCGGGAAAGAAGTAAAAAATGAAGCGAACGCTTCCCGTACCGTATTAAAACCGCTTCCCGGCACATCAAACCGCTTCTCCTTTGAAATTCTCGACAACTCTATTATGAACGGCTTTGAAGTCGTCACCAAGATCGGAGGATATATCATTTTATTCTCTATAATCGCACAGATCATTCATGAAATCGGGCCAAATATTAGTTTTTATAAAGCGTTCCTCATGGGCATTATGGAAATCACAACGGGAATCAGTCAAATATGTAAAGCAGGAATTGATACGAATACAAAAATAGTCCTGGCTGCAGTACTTACCTCCTTTGGCGGTCTATCCGGTATGGCGCAAACCAAAAGTGTACTGGGCAGCACAAGACTATCCATGAGTTACTATGTAATTGGCAAATTAACCAATGCATTGGTCACCTTTATTCTGATTACTTTATATGTAACCCTGTTTCCATTCTAACCGCTACTCAACACCATTATAGAAAGTATTTTCATCAAATTCGTAATCCGTATTCTCCGCCGGTTCTTCCTGAGGAGCCGGCTGCTGCTCCTGCTGAGAATAAAGCTGCTGCTCCTGCTGAGGATAAAGCTGGCTGCTTAGCTCCTTTTTATTGCTGCTTATAATGTCCAAATTGTTTTTAAGAGCACCGATAAAGCTGTCATATTTTGAACTTGATGATTCATAAGCAGCTGCCAGTATTTTCTGAACCTCGGTTAATATATCATTTGAATAGATCAAAGCTCCGGTTCTGATCTGATCGGATTCCTCCCTGGCCTCCCTGCGCATTTTCTCCGCCTCTTCCGAAGCCTGCATGATCATCTCATTCGCCTGATAATAGGCCTGCTGCATAATTTCATGCTCATTCGTTAAATCCTTGGATTTCTCTTTTGCCTCTGCCAGGATTGCATCTGCTTTTTCCTCTGCATCTGCAATGATCGCATCACGATTGCTGATAATCTTTTGATAACGCTTGATCTCATCCGGTGTTCTAAGCCTCAGTTCATCCAGCAAATCATACAATTCATCCTTAGGTACAATGACTTTTGTACTCGATAACGGCTGCATTCTACAGCTTTCGACAAATTCATAAATGTCTTCAATTAATTGCTCAATCCTGCTTGCTCCCATGATTAACACTCCTTATCGAACTATATTTATCGTAAACAGACTGTAAAATACATTCCGGTACAAACTGATTAATATTTCCGCCAAAGCTGGCAATTTCTCTTACTGCGCTGGAGCTTAGATAGGAATATTCCAACCTGGTAGTAAAAAATACGGTATCGATATCCGGGCAAAGCTTATGATTCGTCTGCGCCAGCTGCAGTTCATATTCGAAATCCGTAATGGCCCGAAGTCCCCTTACGATAATATTTGCCTTATTTTTCTTTGCAAAATCAACCAAAAGTCCGTCGAAAGCTTCTACCCGAATCGGAGGCAGCTCGGGATGATCTTTTGCTACCCTTTCAATCAGCTCCACTCTCTCGTCTGAAGTAAATACCGGCTTCTTCGAACCATTTACCAAGACACCGATAATAAGCTGATCTACCAGGCCGGCTGCCCGGGTAATAATATCCAAATGCCCAAGCGTAATCGGATCGAAGCTTCCGGGATATATACCAATTTTCATGTCTCACCTTGTTTCCGCGCCATTTCTGCGCTCTTATCCTCATTCTGCGCCATCCTTGTACTCATCAATTGTTACTGTTCACACCCTGGGCAAAGTCTATAATATGATTTGACAAATGATATCCGATAAGNNTCTCCGAATTCGGATATATTTGTCGAAATCATAACATGGTATACATAGTGGGTGTGAACAGTATTCATCAATTTACACAAATTGGCTTTCATTTTTTTACTTTAATAAAAACATGCTGATTTGACTTATATTCTTTCTTCCGGAATATTTGAAACTTCGTATCAGTCAAATAATCAAAATCAGTATGTAAGGAAGTCTCCATTACAATAATGGTATCGCAATATATGATATTAGAGTTCTGAAGCATAAGTAAAATTTGCTTTTCTAATAACAGATCATAAGGCGGATCCATAAATATTACATCAAAAACCTTTCCTTGGATCTCAAGGGCACGGATTGCCTCCAATGCATCCAATGCAAATACCTGCGCCTGCCCCTCGAGCTTTGTTGTCTTAAGATTGCTCCGGATGCAGCTAAGCGCCGCCTTATCGTTTTCTACAAATGCAGCATATTTAGCACCTCTTGATAATGCCTCAATTCCGATTGCACCGCTGCCGGAAAACAAGTCCAAAAAATCAGCATCGGCTAAGTACGGGTTAAGTATATTAAATAGAGTTTCCTTGATTCTATCTGTTGTAGGTCTTGTGTCAAATCCTTCCGGAGTCTTTAGCTGTAATCTTCTTGCTTTACCCGCTATCACTCTCATATTCTTTCCCCATCTTCCTATTTATAATATGCATGACCTACCATGAACAATAATTTCATATGTCATGTTGATACGTAATAACTCAATTCTATAATATTATGAACACTTGTCAACTTATTTTATAGTTAGTTTATCCCATCCATGCCAAGATTTCAATAGATAATTCGTAGTATGCAAAGGAATTCACAAACTTTTAACAGTAGCTGCGATAAAACGAACCGATCCGCAGAGAAATACCTTGCGCGCGAGTGCGCATCCTTAGCGGAGCGTTTTTTATCGTATAGGATGCAGTTTTCTATTATATAATAAATAGGGGCGTGCTGCGCCCTAACCGTAAAAAGTCAGTTTGCAACACGCCCCGCATGATTCCTATATTATAAAATTAATAATTTCCTTATTGACCTGCCATCTGTCTTTTCTGTTCTTCAATCATTTTCTTAACCATATAACCGCCCACAGAACCATTCTGTTTGGAGGTTAGGTCGCCATTGTAACCTTGCTTTAAAGGAACACCAATTTCATTCGCAACCTCGTACTTAAATCGGTCCAACGCAGCTCTTGCTTCTGGTATTTCTGCTCTGTTTCTACTTGCCATATAAACTCCTCCATTTCTTATTTTGAAAAACTAAAATCAAAATAATTTGTGTTGTTGTTTACTGCTTAATAAATATATACTAAGTTGGTTACGATAATAGTATCTACAGTTCTTTTTAAAATACACTAGAAGTTTTTTCATTTATTTTTAAAAAACGACCCACTCTCACCGGTCCTCCAGGCAGACATAGGGGTTATGCTTTGCAACACACATGTAGGAAGGACGTATGATTTTACCGGCATTATTTAATTCCTCTAAGCGGTGTGCTGTCCAGCCGGAGATTCGTGCAATAGCAAAAATCGGTGTATATAATTCGATCGGTAGACCCAGCATATGGTAAACAAATCCGCTGTAGAAATCGACATTTGCACTAACGCCTTTATAAATTTTTCTTTCCTTTGCAATAATTAAAGGCGCGATTCTCTCCACCTTTTCGTAGAGAGCAAATTCTTTATCCATACCCTTTTCTTCCGACAGGCTCCTAACAAATTGCTTTAATACATTTGCTCTTGGATCCGAGATGGAATATACCGCATGTCCCATACCATAGACCAGTCCGGACTTATCAAATGCCTTCTTATTAAGAAGATTCGAGATATATGTGCCGATCTCCTCTTCATCCTCCCAATCCTTAATATTTTCCTTCATATCCTCGAACATCTTAACGACCTTGATGTTAGCACCACCATGTCTTGGTCCCTTTAAGGAGCCTAAGGAGGCTGCAACTGTCGAATAGGTATCCGTTCCGGAAGAAGTAACCACATGGGTTGTAAACGTAGAATTGTTACCGCCGCCATGCTCTGCATGAAGAACAAGAGCAATGTCTAGGATTTTTGCTTCCAGTTTGGTAAAGCTTTTATTCGGCCGAAGCATGCGCAGAATATTTTCCGCCGTAGAAAGTCCTTCCTTCGGCGGATGAATCACCAGACTCTTCCCCTGATAATAATGGTGATATGCCTGATATCCATATACCGACAACAGAGGAAATCTTGCGATCAGCTGCAGACACTGGCGAAGCACATTCTCAATCGTAATGTCATCTGCCATATCATCATAGGAATACAGGGTTAGTACGCTTCGAGCCAGAGTATTCATCATATCCTTGCTGGGAGCTTTCATAATTACATCACGGACAAAGCTTGTCGGAAGCTCCCTGTATTCTTCCAAAAGCAAATTAAAGGAATCCAGCTTTTCCCTTGTCGGTAACTCTCCAAAGATCAGTAAATACGTAACTTCTTCAAATCCAAAACGATCGTCATGAATAAAGCCCTGAATAATTTCTTCTACGTCTACCCCACGATAATACAATTTTCCCTCGCACGGGACATACTCATTGCCCACCATTTTGTAGGATATGATATCGGAAATCTCTGTCAGGCCGGTTAAGACACCTTTACCGCTGAGGTCTCTCAATCCACGTTTCACATCATATTTTGCATATAATTCGGGGTCAATTGCATTGTTCTTCTTGCACAAGTCTGCTAATTCCATTAATTCCGGAGTAATTTCGGTGTATTTATTCATTATCTTGCTCTCCTTTCATATGCATGTAGACGAAAAGCAATTGTGAAACTCTTACTTCATTCCTTATGTATACACCATAGCGGCGATATTAAAGTTCCGCAATTACTTAGCATAAGCGAATTATATCACAAAAGTGAATTCGTGGAAACTATTAATTTATTAATATAAAATGAAATGTATAATAATTCTCATAAACTTTTATCTCGTATTAAAATTCCAGGTGCACCGCTTCTTTCGTCTGATTCCCGGCTTCATCTTTCGCGATACAGGTAATATAATAGGTTCCGTCCCCAGGCTCTTCGATTGTGATTTTTATGTAAATATTCTCCATATTCGAATAATTATCCGTCACACAAATCTGATCTATAATGAGTTCCCGGGTCAGTGCCTGCCCGTCCGGGACAGCAATCTCAGATAATCCGGAAATGACCGGTGCTTCACTGTCAATATAGAAAACAGCATGCTCGGTAGTCTTAACCTCCTGCCCTACCGCGATTGCATAGGTAATCCGATACTCCTCCGCACTGATTTTATCAATCGTAACCTCCATATCCTCCGTATTTAAGCGGACCTTGGAGCAATATGCCTTAACTTTGTCTAAAGCAAGCTCCCGGTTAATCTTCGTCCCTTTCTTTACCACCCGGTCCCTTACCCCGGTTATTACCGGCTTTTCCAGACTTTCCTTCACCTTCACCGTGATGGTCTTTTCGACTGTCTGATCTAAGGAATCGGTGACGGAATACGTTATCTCATATTCTCCTGCCATATACGGATTTACTTCCCCTTTTATAACAATATCGGAAGTGATATCGGTTCCGTAGGAGGAGGTTGCTTTGACCCCATCAAGCAGGTCAATGTCTTTTCCCCAGAATATCGATCGGTACCTTACCCCTGCCAGGGTAGGTTCTTTAAAATCGTAGTAAGGATTCTTCTCGTTTGGATCGGTCGGATCCCACCGGACTCCGGATGCAAGTTTGCGAGCCTTCGGCTTTCCCAGCGGCCCCGGGCTTTTTTCATCGTCATAGATGATCACCGTAGTTCCTGTCGGACAGTGGTCATAGATCCACTTTGCGTCCTCCACCGTAAGACGAATGCATCCATGGGAAGCAGCTTTTCCCAATTTATTGTATTCGTTTATGGCAAGTGTAGCCGGATTACTATATTCCCAATAATACACGGAATGGAATAATACCCCTCCGATAATCCGCGTGGAATATTGTCCCCATACCTCCCCCATCAAAGCCTTCCATCGGTATTTGCCCTGTGTCTGAAAGGTCCCCAGGGGTGTCTCGGTTCCTTTTTTTCCCACGGAACATACCATTGCCTTAACCGGAGTCTCATACACCCCTTTGGTATCTTTCTCATAGATCGTAATCGTATTATGAACCCGGTTCACCTTGATTAAATAAGGTTTTTCCTCCATTTTCTCCGCGGCCAGAGCCATCGGAGCTTTGGCGGTCAGTAATAATACTGCCCATCCAAGAATCACTGCCGTAAGATAAAAGCCTTGTATTCTTTTGCTTCTTTTCCCCATGCTGATTCTCCTTCATGTTCTACTCTCTCTTTAGTTACTGTTCACACCCTGGGCA
>DOWG01000280.1:0-12539 GCA_003519685.1 Lachnospiraceae bacterium | reverse complement strand
CGGATACATTTGTCGAAATCATGGTATACATGGTGGGTGTGAATAGTAACTCTCTTTTAAGTCAATGTCTTTTACTCATTGATGCGGACAATATAAGTCTCATAATCCTTGTTTTCTGTTGCAGGGCTATAGAAAACGGTTCTTCCAAGATTTTTTATCAGTTCGTGATTCACATTTTCATACTTCTCCTGCTCCAATTTACCTACATAGATATATTCCACCTTGTATTTACGAAGCAGTGCCCGTACCATTTCTTCCTCGGCAGAAGTATATATGGTTTTGATATCCTCCGACCGCCGGTCCAGTAAGGAGGGATCTCCTTTCCACAGCCATTCATGGGTATGCCAGCCAAGCACCGTCGGCAGCCCCGTAATGACCGAAACCCTTTGATAATCCGTATAGCTGTCTCCATTGGCTTCCAGAATTACCGGCATACCGGATACATTGTCATTCAGCCAGCAGGTCGCAAGGTAATCATCCGGCATCTCTTTCTTCATAAAAGCAGCCGCATCGATTCCTTTGTAAGCCTTCCGGTCAAATATATTCCCATACCAGGCATTTACCGCATTCCCCGCATAGAAGAGGGAACTGAGAAACAGGATAAACCCACACCATGCCGCTCTCTTCTGCCGGGCGGTGGTGCCAAAACGGATCAGACGGATCCACAGATATCCAAAGCTAATGCCAAATAGAATGAATGCCTGATAGGTCAGCTTAAACATGGTATTTGCTCTTTTATAGTCACCGGAATAGATGTCCTCCACATAGAGAATCTCCGGTATAAGAACCAACCCGATTGCGCATAATCCCAGAATCAGAACAAACAGATCGGAACTGTCCATCGTTTCCATAAAGCGGAAAACTGCAGGTTTCTTTCTCCTTTTTACTTTCTTAGATCTCTTTGCCTTTTCTGATCCCTTTGTTTCCTTTTTCCTGGTTATTTCCGATGTTTCCTTTTTCCTGGTTATTTCCGACTGCTTTTTTACCGGCTCTTCTTGCATTTCGGCCTGCCTGGTATAATTTCTTTTAAAATCACCGATAAGGAAACAAAGAAAGGAAATCACCGCAAAAAATGGGAGTCCCCATAGGATGATCAGCTGATTCAGCGGCGTATGGGCTTCTGCCAACCGTATCTTCGTAGAAATCTGATCAAAACATAAAGTAAAAGGCAGGCTAACCAACGTGGATAATCCCAGGATAACGATTCCCTCCAGCGCGGTTATCCAGTAAGCTTTTCCTTTAAAATTATATACAATCATATTGGAAAATAGAATAACCGCTCCCGAAACCATGTAGTAAATCGGAAAGTCCCAGTAATTCGTCATATGAAAAAGACCGATAAAAAAGCCCAGCATGATTAGGGAGGGATGGAATATTTCTTTCCATACGGGTTGCTTCTGCTCTTTTGCCGCTCTTTTAAAGTACATCCAACCAAGCAAAATTCCAATTACCGTTAAAACGAAAAGAATATTGATGACATGCGCATGCAGATCCCCCAACACAAAGGAATAGGAAGGGAACTCGTGGATTGTCTTATCGTTGGTTTCCGGATGGTATCCAATAAACCGGGTGGCATCCGGAAACCAATAGCGCTTCGCAGCTTTCTCTATTCCAAAGAATTGCCGGACCGCCGGTTCGATCCATTGATATACCGTGTAATGCATATTTCCGGCGATACAGACCCCGGCTCCGCCAAGGAGGCCGCCGATACAGGGAAGAAACTTGTCCTGTTTACGGTTTTTTACCGGACCGCCGTGCCCATTTTGATACCGCAGGACTAAGTTATAAACGATGGAGCAGGGAAGTACAAAGGCAAATGCCCCGGTCATCATTAACATGAGATTATACCCATCCGATACCGGAACGAAGGACAGCTTCGTCAGAAACACCGCCATATATTGTCCGACATAGTAATAATTCAATTTTGTTCCGGAGAACCAGAAATCCTGGGGAGGCATATATTCACTGCGCATCATGCTGGTCATAAAACCATAATCCATGAATTTTTCCGTTCCATAGGCCTGTGGCTTAAATCCCCTGATATAGGTAAAGACAAGAAACAATCCAAGGAAAAGAAGCTCCTCGGTAATCACAGCCTCCAGATATTTCTTCCCGGTCTGCGGAAAGGAATATACCTTTCCGGCTTTTCCCCGCTTTCCTTGCCGGCAGAGAAGAATAACCCCATTGATCAGGAAGGAAACAGCTACCGAAATCATGCAGGAGCTTGTCGTAAATTTCAGGATATGCAGGGAGGAAAAAAGCCACATAAGATAACCAGTCACCGCGATTCCAATCGTCTTGGCGAAGAGATATCCCCGGTCATGAAGACCGGCAAACAGCAGATTGGAAAGCGGAAGAAAGATTATACCAAGAAGCAATACCGTTACCCACCACTGCAGAAAAGGCAGAAAATCTCCCCGTAAAAGGAATCTCCCCAGGAGCATTACCAAAAGCGCTATAAAGGAATAAACTATTTTTTTAAACATCTTAAATCTCCATTCTGCCGTTACCTGCGAACACTAAACTCCCAATTTATGATTCATTCTACGAAAATCCCGCAGTGCCTGCCTTCCAATCCGGATAATTTTTCTCATATTGATGGAATTGACCCCGCCCTGCCTCGGCCGGAAGGTTACCGGCAGATATTTTACCGCTAATTTCTTCTTCGCGTAGAGGACGGATATCATGACATTGGACAAATTATAATTCTCCGGAATCATGGTGATCTGCTCTCGCAATGTGTCTGCCTTCATCAGCCGAAAAGGCGTATTCGCATCCGTGATCCACACATGAAAGCAGAGCCAAAGGGTGAACTTTAATGTCTTCGTGACGAACACCCTGGACCATCCATCCTGCCGGCCTTTGCGATTGCCGATCACCATATCGTAAGCTTCCCTCTGCTCCCAGAAGGGCCAGAACTCTTCCGGTAATGTCTGCCCGTCGGAATCCGTCTGAAAGATGTAATCCGCTCCGGCTTCCAATGCATAGCGATATCCGTACAGCACCGTCGCACCATGCCCGCTGTTTGGCTTTGTAAGAGGCTCGAATGCTTCCTTCGTTTCGCTGCATTCCTTCATAAGGGAAAATGTTCTGTCCTTACTGCCATCATCGATGATCACCAGCTTGCTTCCGTTGCCGATCTTCTCTACGATCGGATACCAGTCCCTTATCACTGCGTTAATATTTTCTTCCTCATTGTAAGCAGGAATCACAATATACAATCGATCCATCGGTCTCCTCAATTCTGCGCGGCTTTTTGCATCTGTTCAAATACGTCCAGTGCTCTTTTTACCGCCGCGTCCATATTATAATACTTATATTCGGCTAAACGGCCAAGAAAAATAACCTTGCTTTCCTTTTTCATCTCCTCCGCATAAAGAGCAAACTGTGCTTTACAATCCTTCGTCGGGAAAGGATAATACGGCTCTCCCTCCGCGCAGGGGAATTCTTTACATATCGTAGTCTTTCTATGCTCCTGCCAGGTCAATTTCTTAAATTCAGTAATTCTTGTATAATCATAATCATTCGGATAATTCACGACCGGTGCTTCCTGGAAGGTTTCTTTATCGTAGGTTTCAAAGGCAAAATGGATACTGCGGTAGGAAAGCCTGCCATACTTATAATCGTAGTAATCATCCGCAGGTCCGGTGTAAATTAGTTTCTCATAACTAATATCCCCGATCACCTCTTTATAATCCGTATTCAGCATGATTTTGATATTCTTATTAGCCGCCATTTTCTCACACATCTTCGTATAGCCGAATTTTGGCATCCCCTGATAGCGGTCTGCAAAATATCTGGTATCCCGGTTTAGGCGGATCGGAATTCTGGAGATTACCGAGGTGTCCAATTCTGCCGGATCAATTCCCCATTGCTTCTTCGTATAATTTTCAAATATCTTCGAATAGATATCCGGTCCCACCTTGCTTAAAGCGACCTCTTTGCTCGTCGTAACCTCATCAATTTCCACCGCCTGCTTCTTTAAGAAATCCTCTACCTGGGAGCAGTCAAGATTCAGGTTATACAGCTTATTTATCGTTTCAACAGTAATCGGCATCGGTATCAGATTGCCGTCCACATAGGTCAGAACCCTATGCCAGAAATCATTCCACTGTGTAAACTGCGACAGATACTGATATACGCTTTGGCTGTTGGTATGGAAAATATGAGGGCCATAGTTGTGAATCAATATCCCGTCTTCATTATAGGAATCATAGACATTTCCGCCGATATGGTTTCTTTTTTCAATCACCAGTACCTTTTCCTGAAGTACATTGGCGATTCTCTCCGCCATGGTTAAGCCGGACAATCCCGCACCGACAATTACATATTTAAAATTCATATCATTACCTCTTTTCTTATTTTTATTTAATTTGCACAAATCAAGGAAAAACCTAAGTAATCGGAAACAATATTTTAGCTACCTGTCAAACAAAGGAAGTTGCGTATCATAAATAGACAGTTCTCTTTCCCCCTCGCCCTCTTTATATACCCTTTGATAGGTCAAACGAATATTCTCTTCATTGAGCCGGTAGGCATCTGAATTACGGTTATCCCAATCGACAATGATAAACCGGATATGATTCTCGCGAACCAGGGTATCCAGCTCCCCGGGGGTTTCGGCTTCGTACATTTTTCTTACCTGCTCGTCCCGGTACAGGGTGTCGTATCCCGCAGACCAGGCATAATACTGCCATCCCTGATACAGCATGGCTCCTCCGAGAACCACTTGGTTAATCGCATAGTTTGACGTCAGAAAGATATCCTTGGAATTGCTGTTCTCGTCAATCCACTGCGTGAGGGGATCCTCCAAATCCAGTACGATTGCCGAGTCGGGTGTGTTTTTCCTCATTACCGTTATAAAATCATAGATCCCGGTGGAGGTCAGCATTAGAATCAGGAGTATCCCGGCCATTCGGATAAAGATATCGCGCCGCTGAAGCAGCCTTATTACCACATCCGCGGCAAATATGCCAAGTAAGATGCAGCTCATCATAATGTATTTGTGATTTACCGTCACATCTACGGTTAAGGATACTGTAAATGCGAAGATAAGCGGCAATGCAAATGCCAGCATCAGATGCTTTCCGACGCTTTTTTGTATGCAGAATGCCGCCAGAAGTACCAGGGGCAGTATGCCGAGCAGCCGTTCCAGATAGGAGGCAACTCCGAACAGGGTCCTATTCTCCGCAAGAAAGCCAAACAGGAAATCAAACGACACCGCCGATCCTTTCATAAAGAAATTCGTCTGCAGATAAGCCATTCCTATCGTAATTGCCGCAAGGAGAGCAAATTCCAACCGGTGCTCTGCCACGATAGCAGCAATAAAAAGCACGAGCAAGCACCCGATCACTGCCGCTCCATGAAAAAAGGACAAGCTGCCGAGCAGAATTCCTGCGGCAATGGGAGTCCGATAATCGGCGATGCTCCAAGCATCTTTTGTGAAGAAGATCTGCTTCATGCTATCAATGCATGGCCTAAGCGGCGTATCGACCTTCTCATGCATTTCATACACCCTTGGCAGAAGCAGCAGAATCACAAGAAACATAACGGCCAATCCAAATGCCAAATGCCTCTGGTTGCAGTAAACATTCAGATTCCATAATCCCCAGTCCTCCTTCGGCGTGTCTGACAGGAATGCGGTATTCTCTGCCAAAGCCTGCAGGACTCCGGTGCCGGACGGCAACCCGGCCAAATAGGTAAAGAGCGTCTTCGAGCTCCGGAATGCAAAGAATAGGCAGGCAAGACATCCGGCACCGACCTTCCCCGTTATCTTAAGAGCCAGAAGATACAGGAGCAGAAAAGCGCTGATGAAACTGAGCATGCTTGGCAGATTAAACGCATAATCGATCCTGAGCCCCAGATATTCCAGATTTCCAACCATAAATTGAAACATAAAGTGATATTTTATATCTTCCCCCGCATAATGGGAATACGAGGTCGGAAAATTATTGCCATAGGAAAAGGACCGTATCATTCCGATGTGGGGCGAAAAATCACTAAAAACCGAAAATCCGATATAAAGTTTACTGTCCTTTACAAAAAAGGTTGCCCACATCAGCAGGAAGGCTAACACTATGATTCCGACCAGCAAGCACTGTTCCGCCATAGAAAGCGATTTCTCCAGGCGAAGAGTTTCCTCTTTGCCTGCCTTTGCTCTGCGCTTACCTGCTTTTCTGAACCAATGGCAGACAGATATAATCCCTGCAACCGGCATGACTATAAGGTTCGCCCAGAACAAAGGTTCTGCCGTCCGTGCAAATACCATAGCCGTCCAATAGACGGCCCAGGTTAAAGCCAGGCTGCCGACCAGATACCATGCGGGCAGAAGCAGCAGGTACGGGCAAAAAGAAAGGGTTGATTTATTATAGTCCGTCTTCGCCATATTCACAAGTCCCGGGAAGGCAAAGTTGCAAATTGCAGCTCCGGTGGTAAAGCACAGAAAAAGGTAAAGGAGTCCCATCATTTCTTCTCACCGCCCTTAATGCATTTTGCTATCAGGTATCTTGGTCTTCCTTTCACTTCCTGATATATCTTTGTCAGATAGATACCGATCATTCCGAGGCTTATCATAACCGAGCTTCCGATAAAAAGCTGCAGCAGAATCACCGTTGTAAATCCATTCAGCGCACGGCCGCTGAACTTCATATAGATGGTTTCAATGCCTAAAACAATGGTTCCGATCAGCATCAAGATGCCAAGAATTGTGATACAGTGAAGAGGGACCGAGGTAAAAGAAGTGATTGCATTCACTGCCAGCCGCAGCAGACGGTAGGACGACCATTTGGTCTTTCCATTCACCCTCTTAGCCACATCGAATCGCAGCTGCTTTCGTTCAAACCCGACCCAGGATGCCATTCCGCGGAAAAAGGTTGTCCTCTCCGGAAGCTGCTTCCAGGCTTCTACCACCATGCGATCCATTAATTTAAAATCGGATGCATTTTCCAGATCAATATCCGCTGTCTTTAATAAAATATAGTAGAAAAGCTTTGCACAGATACGGTAGAAGGGTTTCTCCTTCCCTCTGGAATTTTTAATGCAATCCACCACATCAGCACCATTCCTCCATGCCTTAACCATCTCTGGTATCAGTTCCGGCGGATGCTGCAGATCCGCATCCATCACAAGAACCATATCTCCCGCGGCATAGGTCAGACCGGCACAAAGGGCAGATTCCTTACCAAAATTTCTGCTCAGCCGCAGAGCCGTAACCTTCGGATTCGTATCCGTCAGGCTTTTTAGCTCCGCCCAGGTATTATCCCTTGATCCGTCATCTACAATAATAAATTCATAGGGGATCTTATTCTCCTTCAGGACCGATTCAATAACACCGATTGAGCTCTTGATATGACTGCCCTCCTCATATGCGGGTATCACAACGGACAGGACGGCTTCTGCTGATCTGCTATCTTCCATGTTCGGTTGCATCATTTCCATATCGTACCTCATTTTCTCCCGTTATTTTACTGTTACTGTTCACACCCCACAACAAAGTCTATCCATATGATTTCGGCAAATGATATCCGATAAGGAGTATTTGCATTCGTCGGTNNGGATACATTTGTCGAAATCATAAACATGGTATACACGGTGGGTGTGAACAGTAACATTTTTCTTACAGCGTATTGGTCTGGTTTAGTATCCTCTCCTCCAGATAAGGATTCTCTTCAAAAATAGCGGATACTTCTTTATCCGTTAACTTTTTTACTGCCTCCGCGGCGGATTTCAGCTGCTCCACATCGTTAAAGACATCGGCCATCTTAAATTCCATTGTTCCGCTCTGCCGGATACCAAAGATATCACCGGGGCCGCGCAGCCGCAGATCCTCTCCTGCGATAAAGAATCCATCGTTGGATTTATTTAAGATCAGCAGGCGCTCCCAGGCATCCTTTCGGTTACTGTCACAGACAAAGATACAGTATGACTGATGCTCTCCGCGACCCACTCGGCCGCGAAGCTGATGAAGCTGTGCCAAACCGAACCGCTGGGCATTTTCCACCATCATAACCGTTGCATTCGGTACATTGACCCCGACCTCAACCACCGTTGTAGACACAAGAACGTTAATTTTACCATCGGCAAACCGCTCCATTACCTCGTTCTTCTCCTTGGGCTTCATCTTCCCATGCAGATATTCTACGGTTACGCCCGGAGCCAGTGCTTCCTTTAACGTCTCGGTATAGTCAATCACATTTTCCGCCTCCATCGCTTCACTTTCCTCCACCATGGGGCAGATCACATAGGCTTGTCTGCCCATGGCAACCTGCTTATCTATAAAGCGGTATGCACTCGGGCGGTAATTCGTATCCACGACGCAGTTCTTAACCGGAAGCCTTTTGGCAGGAAGCTCATCCACAATAGAAATGTCCAGATCCCCATATAAGATAATCGCAAGGGTCCTTGGAATCGGAGTTGCACTCATTACCAGTACATGGGGCTGCCCTCCCTTGTCCATCAATGCTTCCCTCTGCTTGACGCCGAACCGGTGCTGCTCATCGGTAATAACAAGCCCCAGCCGGTCATATTCCACCTTTTCCTGAATTAAAGCATGCGTACCAATAATAACCTCTGCTTCGTGCCGCCGGGTCCGGTCATAGGCCTCCCTCTTTTCCTTCGCCGTCATGGAACCGACCAGCAGGCATACGGATACTCCAAATGCTTGGAAGGCGCCGGTCAAAGATTTATAATGCTGCTTCGCCAGAACCTCTGTCGGAACCATCATACATGCCTGGTAACCGTTCTTTACTGCCATCAAAAGTGACAGGATCGCCAGTACCGTCTTCCCGGACCCGACATCTCCCTGTATCAGCCGGTTCATTCCATAATCGCCGCTCAGATCCTTTTTAATTTCCTGCCATACCCGCAGCTGCGCCTTCGTGAGGGAGTACGGTAAGCCCTGTATCATCTGATCGCATTCCGGCCGTTCCGTCATCGTATATACCGTTTTCACTCTGGACCTTTGCTCTTTTAGATGCCGAAGGGCAAGGGAATACAAGAAAAATTCGTCAAAGACCAGCCGCTGCCTGGCTTTTAGCATACGATCCCTGTCCTGTGGAAAATGAACTTCCTTAATTGCCTTCGTTCGATCCATCAGGTTATATTCTTTCGTAATCTTCTTCGGAATATAATCCTTAGCAAACTCCAGATGCTCCAATGCCTGCCGTATTGCCTTTGTTACCGCCGCATTTGTCAACCCCTCGGTAAGAGGATAGATCGGCTGCAATACATTTAAAAGCTTATAATAATCCGGCTTTTGATAGATCCCCGGCTGCTCGATTACCAGTACACCATTCTTGCGGACGACTTTCCCGCGAAAGATATAATGATATCCCATCCTTAGAGTTTTTTGCAAAAACGGCATATTAAACCAGGTCAGATATAAAAATCCGGAGGAATCTTTTACCTTCACATTGATGATCTGAAGATTTCTCACTCTTTTTCGTTTGGGACTGCCCACCAGAGAAGCTTCAATGGTTGCTGTCTCCCCTTCCCGTAATTGCTCGATGAGAACCGGTTTCTGAAATTCTTCATATCCTCTGGGGAAATGTTCAATCAAATCCTGAACGGTTTGTATCTCCAGCTTATGAAATACTTTTTCTGTCTTTTCCCCGATTCCCTTTATTACATTTATTCTATCATTGTAATTCAACTGTATCACCTCTACTAATCTGCCGGTATCCATGCAGGTCGGTATCTTTATATTATTTCTCATTACTTGCATTATAAACCATAACCAGGGAATGGGAAAGGAAAAACACCTTAAGAATTTTTTAAAAAAAGAATTGACAAAGGAATCAAGCTGTTGTATTATTGTATTAGTTGCTTAGTACAGCAATACAGAAAGACAATCAGGAAAAGGAGATGTTGGAATGCAATGGGAAATCAACTCCGACCGTCCTGTTTATGTTCAGCTGATCGAACAGATACAGGCAGGTATCATATCCGGGTATTTCAAACCGGGGGATAAGCTGCCCTCCGTAAGAGATTTTGCGGCGGATGCAGCGGTTAATCCGAATACCATGCAGAAGGCTCTATCCGAATTGGAGCGGACCGGTCTTATCTATACCAACCGTACCAGCGGAAGACTGATTACTTCCGATACCAAATTGATTGAGGATCTCAGGAAGCAATCCGCCCGGTCGCAAATTATAGAATTTGTTGATCGAATGATGCTTCTGGGATTTCAACCGGATGAAATCCTCCAATTAATTGAGCAGGTAATCAAAACCATGCAGAAACAATAATAAATGCGGAATGCAGATGGGAGTTAACTAGAATGAATACTATATTAGAATGTAATTCATTAACAAAGAAATTTTCTAATGTTACCGCCCTCTCCAATGTAAGCCTTACTTTGGAACGAGGACGAATTATCGGTCTTCTAGGACCGAACGGAAGTGGTAAAACCACCTTAATCAAACTAATGAACGGGCTGTTGGTACCCGATGCAGGAACACTGGCGATCGATGGTAAGAAACCCGGTCCCGAAACGAAGAGAATCGTATCCTACCTTCCGGACAAAACCTACCTGCCCGAATGGATGCGTATCTCGGATACCATTGAATTTTATCAGGATTTCTATGAGGATTTTGATGCAAATACCGCAATGGATATGTTAAAGCGCCTTCAATTAGATCCCTCCAGACGCTTAAAGGCACTCTCGAAAGGAACGAAAGAAAAAGTGCAATTAATCCTGGTTATGAGCCGAAAAGCAGACCTATACTGTCTGGATGAGCCAATCGGCGGAGTTGATCCCGCTGCCCGGGATTATATTCTGAATACGATCATTACCAATTATAACGAAAACGCTGCCGTACTCATATCCACGCACCTAATTGCAGATATTGAGCGGGTATTGGATGATGTTATTTTTATCAAAGAAGGTCAGATCACGTTGCAATCCAGTGTTGATGATATCCGCATGAAGGAAGGCAAATCCATTGATACACTGTTTAGGGAGGTATTTAAATGTTAAAAAAATTATTAAAGCATGAATTAAAAGCAACATCCAGATATATAACGCCTATATTTTTAATTCTTTTCCTGTTTACCATCCTGAATAAAATCATCCTCGGATTGGACATTTTTAAGGGTATGTTTAAGGGTGCACTTAAAATCATACCTGGTATTGCCATAACAGGCTATGTACTTTCCTTAATTGCTATTGTTGTAGTAACTTTTGTAATCTTAGTCGTTCGTTTTTACAAGAATCTGACTTCGGAGGAAGGGTACCTAATGTTTACGCTTCCGGTAAAATCAAACCAATTAGTGAATTCCAAGCTGCTCATTGCCATGTTTTGGACGGTACTCAGTATCTTAGCCGTTATCCTTTCCCTGTTCCTCCTCTTTATGAATGAGTTTGACCCCGGCTTATTTTTTGGTTCGATCCGGAAGATGTGGGAAGAAATCACCCGGGCATTTCACGGTAATGCTGTATTGTTTGTTATCGAAATCATCGTTACGGTAATCCTGACCTTAATCAATTCGTTCCTGCAGATCTATGTATCGATTGCCATCGGCCAATTGTTCAACGGACACAAGCTCATCGGCTCCTTCGGTGCCTATATCGGTATCAATCTTGTATTACAGATCCTTTTTACAATTGCCGTCGCAGTCACCGGTGTGGTATTTCATTCCTTTAACGATATCAGGGATATCACAACACTCTTTTTCCCGATTCTCATCGTTGTATTCCTTGTGATCAACGGTATCTATTACGCGATAACAAACTATCTGCTTACAAACAAACTAAACCTCGAGTAAGGAATAAACCACCAAAGGGCATGTTACAAAACCAGTTTATACTTGTTTTGTAACATGCCCTTTGAATTTAACTGCAAATAATTTATTCTTAGATGATTTTATCTGCATCAATGGACTCCATCTCCCATTATTCAACGGATAGGATATAATAATAAATAGGCTGACCGCCATATTGAACATCTACATCTACACTCGGATAGAGATCCGATACCGCCTTCGCTAATTCCTGTGCGGCTTCTTCCTTCACCTCTTCGCCAAAATACAGGCTGATTAATTGAGCATCCTCATTGACCAGAGTTTTTATTAGATCCAGGGTAGTATCTTTGACTTCAGTACCAACAGCCAGAATGGTCTTATCTCCGATTCCCATAATATTCCCATGCTTAATCTCTTTACCGTCAATGCTCGTATCTCTTACCGCATAGGTTACCTGACCGGATTTTACGTTTCTCATTTCTTCGATCATTCTCTCCGTATTTTCCTCCGGTGTCTTATCGTACATAAAATTAATTAAAGCAGTAATCCCCTGTGGTATTGTTTTGGAAGGAATCACAATAATATTCTTATCTTCTGTTAATTGCTTAGCCTGCTCTGCTGCCAGAATAATGTTGCTGTTATTCGGGAAAATAAAGATATTGTCCGCATTTACTTCACGGATGGCATTTAACATATCCTCGGTACTTGGATTCATCGTCTGTCCGCCCTTAATCAGGTAATCTACGTTCAGCCCCTTAAATATCTCGTCTAATCCTACACCGATTGATACCGCAATAAAG
>DOWG01000317.1:5169-5594 GCA_003519685.1 Lachnospiraceae bacterium | reverse complement strand
TTGGCTTTCTCTATAAACTCTTCTACATCCGCATTTTCCTTAAATCCGCAATAGGTCTTCGCCTGCTGCCCGGTTACTACCATATAATAGCTCTCATCCTGGCGGCCCAGCTCGCCATTGTTCTCTTTTACAAATTCTCCGTCCGGATGTACCTGAATTGACATATTTCCACTGGAGTGGAAAGTATCGTCATAATTAAAGCGAATCGGGAAATATCCTCCAAACTTTTTGTGAGCCTTGCTGCCCATAAGCGCTTCACCAATGGTCTGCACAAAGCAGTAGAACGGAAATTCCAGCTGCATATCTGCCAGATCCGCCACAATAGAAACCTCCATCGGAATCAAATCGAATACCCAGGCACAGTTTTTCATTTCCTTCGGTAAATTACGGAGCTTTTTTACGTAAAATCCACCCCATACACCTTC
>DOWG01000317.1:164-5157 GCA_003519685.1 Lachnospiraceae bacterium | reverse complement strand
GGATGGTCTCCGGTTATGTAATAATCAATCAAATTATTTCTGATTAATTTTCCTCGATGTGCCATTGCAATCTCAAAATCCACATAATAGCTTCTGCGTAACATCAGGTTGATAGCCATTCTGCCTTTTTCACCCAGATTGCCGCAGGATCCGTTACGGATATTTAAAATTGTCCTCTTTTGCGTCATATCAATAAACAGCTTCAGATCACAATATTCACGGAAGGAATCCATCAGTGCCGCATTCCCGTAAAAAATCAATGCACCATGGCCATTTTTCTTAAAATCCTTCAGCTGCCGAAGAATTTGCTCCTTCTTTTCTTTTGACATTAAGCTTTGATAATCTTTGTCGTATAGTCTACCGTATAAAAGCACTGGATCTTCTTCCCGGTCCTCCGGCAGATACGGAAGCAATCGTTCATGCAGTGCATCGCTGTCCAGCCAAACCTCCTCCGTATTGAGAACGGTTGCCTTTACATCAAATAATTGTGCCAAACGTAGGGATACAAGCCCGGAAAACTGTTCAAAGGGAGCACTGATATAACCGTCAATTCCCACGATACAGCTTTTTCCCTTAGAAATCATATCATTGATTGCAGACGCTACTTTATCTGCCGTCTGCATTGAATTCCTTGTAAATGTTTTTTTGATCTCCTCATTTAAGTGGATATGGTTGATTGCCCTGGGATCGTCATAAGGGTATGGATTAAACATAAAACTCATAGAAGTTACATTCCTTTCAATTTACTCATATACTGAGCCTATTTTTGTCATCTCTGTTTACAGGATTCCTTCTGATTTCAATCAGATATGGTAGAAATCAAGCCCTAACAGGCCGGCCAGATTCTCCAGCTCAGCCGTATAGTCTCCTTCCACTATTCCATAATGCTGTGTAACCCCAATTTTTATTAATTGATCAAACAATTCCTGCAATGTCCCTTTTAAAGGCCGAAACTTACCATGGGAATAGGATGTGATAAAATGATTTGTCGGCAGCGCTTCCACAAGCGTGCATACCATTTTATACCGTCCGTTGCATTCAGAAATATGCAGCATCGTTTTTACCCCCGGCGGAATAACATACCACGCAAAAGGAGCTCCCGCATACTTGTAACCTGATTTTGCGAATCTCACATCCCTGCCGATTTTGACTTTACCTTCTCCCGTATAGTCATTCGGGCCGGCATGTCCTGCGATGAAGCATTCCTGCTCCAAATCAATGTGAAACGGTTCGATAAAGCTGACGCATCTGCCACTTAGCAATTTCAGTATATAAACAGCCAGTCCTCCGCCTAAATCCCCTTCCGGAACAACACTGATGTCGCCTCCGTCCGGAGTCGGCAAGAACCCCGGCCGAAGCCCGACTTCTGTCAGCAAAACCGTATCAACGTCATTCAACACCAGCATATTGACGCCTGCTTTTCTTGCAAGCTTCTCCAGTCCCAGAGATGCTCTTACGGATGCCCCCAATTTGTCCATATCAACATCATCAAGTAATTCATAGCGCTCCATCAGCAAGCTGCAATTGTCATTTACCTCCTCTTCTTTGACGGCTTCAATCTCCTTCATCAAGGAAGCAACCGACAGAAACCTAAGTTCAGGACCGATTTTTGTAAATATCTGATAAGGATCCATATAGGTTGACCACATTACTTCATTATAAGAAGCAAGTAATCCAAAGTTGGATGTCCGAAGCTTTGAACGAACCGCGGCAGCCAAAAAGAAACTTTTTGATTTTTTCATTAACTCCGGCAAAGTTCCGATGATTGTCCGCAGCATAGGTCTTTGGATACGCTGTATGGAGCCCGATGCTTCCAGGGAGCCCACCAATCCCCCGGCACTTAAGAATTCCACAAAATCATTCTCCTCAAAGGTATTCTGAAAGGAAATGCCGGTTCTGGTTTTGCAGGCAAACAGAATTGGAATGGGGAACATATCCCTCAAGAATCGGATCCACAGGAAATCCTCCGCCCAACTTAAAAACAATGCAAATACACCGTCTACTTTTTCGTTATAAAATGCATTCATTGCGTATTCCAAATCTGCTCTGCTGTATATCTGCCCCGTGTAAACAGTATCACAAAAGGAATTCATATTTTGTACATACTCTTCTGCTTCAATTAATTTTCTTTGCTCATAGGTACCGTCCTCGGTATCTGCTCCAAGCCTTCGAAATCGCTCGGTTGCGATGAGAAGGATCCCTACTTTTGCTTTTATTCTGTCCATATTCACTCCCATCTGACTAATCCGCTGCTTATGAAAAGCATCTTGCATTCTATAAAAGGACTTGATTGTTCCGTCCTTTTATAGAAATGCGGTGTCCTAATGTCTATTGCCCATTCTGTTCCTTCCAGGCTTCGGTAGCCTCTTTTTCATACTCTAAGCCGCCTTCCGAATCCCATCTTTTCATATATTCGTCATAAATAGCCTTGATGTCACCGTCTGCCGTAATAATTGCCACATACATTTCTTTTATGATTTGATCTAAATCTGCACCATAATCCTGTCTGGTTTCCAGTGATCTAATAATATTAACCGCCGGAAGCATCTCATCATAAGCCAATTGTGTGCCCGCTTTGCTCTGTTCATTCATGGTACGTAACTCGCAATTATTAATCGGTTTCATAAATTCCGCATAAACAAAGCCTCCGTTTGCTCTGTGTGTGGCAGAATCAGTATACTCGCCGATATATTCATATTTTCCGCTTGCTTCGTCTATCCAGCGGAACATTACATCCTCTACACCAAAGTACAATAATTCATTACCTTCCTCAGAATTGCAGTAATCAGCGACGCGAAGCGCAGCTTCAACATCCTCGCAATCTGCAGAGATTAAATAGCCTTTCGTAACCAGAGCAAAATTCGGTTTCACGCCATGTTTTCCGTCAGGACCGGCAATAACGGCAAAATCAAAGGTCGGTGCGGGATCCTCCGTATAACGGGCCGGCATCCAGTTGTTTGTAGGACCTGCACACTGAAAGTTTAAAGCTCCTGCCTGTCCGGTCCAAAGCTTACCGAACATATCCATGTTCGTAATGGTTGCCCATTCCGGCTCCACCAAGCCGTCATTCATCAATTTTCTTATGTAGGTCATTGCATCCAGGAAGTTTTTATGCTTCGCCCAAGTTGTCACAGTACCGTCTTCCAACTCTATTGCAGAGTCGAAAGGAATTCCATAGGCACCGAAAATTGGATCAAAAGATTTAAAAGAACTGTCTGCTGCCAAACCAAAGGTATCATTTTTGCCATTCTTATCCGGGTCGTCAAAAGTAAACGCATGCATAACATTATAGAAGCTGTCAAGATCCGTAGGCATCTCGAGTCCGAGGTTCTTCAGCCAGTCGGTTCTGATATTCATATTGGTGCCATAGGCAACGTTGCCTGTGGGGATAAGATATACTCCATCCTGGTTCATCGGGCTGGTATAAATGATGTCGCCTACATTGGACATAATATTCGTCCCGTCTTTCTCCAGATATTTGCTCACATCGGCGATCAGACCGGCATCAATATACTCCTGGGCTTCACTTCCGCCGGCTAGGAAAATATCAGGCAGATCTCCGGACGCTACCATGGTGCTTCTCTTGGTAGCCAGATCCTTCGAAGGAACATAAATGATCTCCAAATCGGTATTTGTTCTCTTTTCTAATTCCTGTATTACCAGGTTGTCACTCTTTGGCGTATTATCCCCGGAAATTAAAATCGAAATCTTAGGCCGTTTTGATGTATCTTCCTTGGCCACATCTCCCTTGTCACCGCCAGTCTCCTCCTTACCGGATTCCTTTGCCGCATCCTTTACCGCACCCTTATCATCCCCGTTATTCTTGCCGCATGCAGTCAGTGAAAGTAACATTGTTGCCATGATAATAATGCTGATGATTTTTTTCATTGTTTTCATTTCTTTGCTCCTTCCCATAATTGAATTATCTATATCTAATTACACTTATCCTTTTACCGATCCTACAAGAACACCTTTGGTATAGTATTTTTGTAAAAACGGATAAACGATCAAAACAGGTATTACAGAGACCGCAATCACAGTCATCTTCATGGTATCCTCCGTCAGTGCAGCTGCGGAACCAAGATTGCTCAAATCCCCAAGTGCTCCCTTACCGCCCGCCGCAGTGATCAACTGTCTTAAATACACTTGAAGTAACTGCATATCAGATTTATTTACATATAAAACACCGTCCATGTAGGAATTCCAGTTCCCAATTCCGTAGAACATTGTCACTGCCGCCAGCACAGGCTTTGATAAGGGCAGGATGATTTTATAGAAAATTTGAAATGCATTTGCTCCGTCCAGGAAAGCACTTTCCTCCAGAGACGGCGGCAGAGATTGAAAAAAATTACGCAGAATAAACATATCATAAGCGCTCATTGCACCGGGAAGTATGTACACCAAATAATTGTCAATTAACCCCAGTTCCTTTACCAGCAGATAGGTTGGAATCATTCCACCGCTGAATAGCATCGTAAAGAAAATCATCATTGAGAAAAACCCCCGCCCCTTGAATCTCGGAAGAGATAAGGGATATGCGGTCAGCGCAGTGAGGATAACGCTGAGTGCTGTTCCGAAAATAGTTTTAAACAGGGTATTGCCGAAAGCCACAAAGATCTGCTCCGTCTGAAACAGAAGCTGATAGGACAGTATGCTAAAGTCCCTCGGATATAAGAAGATGCCTCCGCCCATGGATGCCTTCGAGTCCGAAAGTGAATACATCAGTACATGCCAAAAGGGATATATTGTAATTATCACGATGATCGTCAATATAATTCCGATGAAGCCGCTTGAGATACGATCACCGATTGTTTTCTTTTTCTTCCATACTTTTTGCTTGCTCTTTGTCCTCATACCTTTATCCATCTCCCTACATAATAGCGCTGTCTCTGTCGATGACCCTTGCTATTTGATTCGTAATAAGCACCAGTACCAATCCGATCATAGATTCCAAGAATCCCGCGGCTGTCGCGATTCCAAATTTTCTTTGCTC
>DOWG01000317.1:0-155 GCA_003519685.1 Lachnospiraceae bacterium | reverse complement strand
ATCGCAAATATTTGGTCAAATCCCGCATTCATAATGCCTCCGACACGGAAGATCAGAAGGGTAATGATGGTAGGCTTTAGACTAGCCAGGGTAATATGCCACATCTGGCGCCATCTGCCCGCTCCGTCAAGGGCTGCTGCCTCGTACTGCTCCGT
>DOWG01000275.1:36873-38832 GCA_003519685.1 Lachnospiraceae bacterium | reverse complement strand
GTAATCCTCAATCTGCTTTGCAAGTGCTAAAAATGGTGTATAATTTGCGGTATTCTCCCATATTACGGCCCGGTATGCCCATGGAAATGCATCTTCTGCGAAGGAACCATAGATAAGGATGCCAAGATAAAACAGGAGAAAAATAATACTGCTATTTCGATAAAAGGCATTATACTGATTTATCCTGGTTCCGTAACCTGTCATGTAACGGATGAAGCAGTGAACGGATGGAACAAGCCAGTTCACTGCAATAATCGCATGGAGCAAATGGGAATAGGAAATAAAAGAGGTATGATCTGCGCTGAAATACGTTAATACCGTTACCGTCAGAATGATAAAAACGGTTAATAAAATATAGGTAAAACAAGCTTCATAGGTAGATGATTTCTCTAAAAGTATGTGGCAGCAGAGGATGGAAACGAAGCTCGCAATCCCCAATACAGGATAGAAGGATGCAAAAAAGTAATATGCCGTTAATTCAATCAGGATTGTAAGAATACTTAAGAATACAATTAAGGAAGAAATCTGGATATAGGAACGTCTTTGCATCGGAAGCACCTGCTTTCTTTATAAAATCATTCGTATTTTCTCTGGAATAACGCTAACTTTAATATGGGAACATAGGGCTGGTATTTCGCCATCCGTATGGACCGCCAAATCATGATCAGTGATAATTTCTATTGAGGAGCAATTAAAAATCTCAACACCTTTAAAATAAATGTGCTTTCCGAAAAGCAAGGTAGGTAGCAGCAGCATAATCCTAAATTTATTTAAACCATGCACGAGGCATATGCTGAGCTTCCCGTCCGTTGGATCTGCATGCGGAGCCATCGGAAGACCGCCGCCTTCATAGGTATGTATCATATTGGACACCAGAAGAATTTTATGATAGGTGTTCTTTTTTATTCCATCCACAATAATTGTACCGTTTGCCGGCTTTATTGTAAGCAGCTGTTTAATCGTAATTGCAAAATATACAAATTTGCCTGCACCAAAACGGTTAAACTTTTTTTCAGAGGGGAAGTGGATACCTCATAGCATACATTGGCATCGTATCCGATCCCGCTGGAGCATGCAAACTTTCTGGGAGCAATATTACTATCGGGAAATTCCATTCGTCCATGGTCTAAATATTGAAAACGGATCGGTGTCAATATACTTTCCAAAGCCTTAACCGGATTCCGGGATATTTTCAGGCTTCTGGCCAAATCATTACTGGAGCCGGAGGGAATATATCCTAGTAAGACTTCTTTATAATTCGTAATTCCGTTAATTGCTTCATTTACGGTTCCATCACCGCCTACAATAATGATGTTTTTAATACCGGTGAACTTGCTGCAGATCTCTTTCGCAATTTCTGTTGCGTGTTTTTCATAGCGGGTAAAGGCTGCGGTGTAAGGAATCTCTCGTTTATCCAATTCCTGCTGCACCATCCGCCAATAGCGGATTCCTTTGCCGGAGCTTGATTTTGGGTTAATGATAAAATGATACATATCGTATTCACTCCCTTGCTACAAGAACCAGCCGCCAAATAGCCGCCAGGAAAGCCCGTTTTTGGGGCTGTCCCTGAGAATTATATGTAATAGCAAACATATATGATAAATCATAATATGAGCTAATTTCACACGAATAAGCTGGATGATTAGTGTTTGATACATCATTTAAATATTAAATGATTATAGTTTTCTTGTCAATCGTTAGTAGAAGAGAAAGCAAGAATTTCTACAAAAAAACTAATTTATATCCATTTTGTGTAAAAGCAAAACAGGCACAGAATTGTCCGTATCTCATAAAATATATAGAACAACAAACACCTTACTGTTGCTCGTGAAAGAAGTGAAAGGAGAGAGTTATAAATGGATAGGCGAATGTATCGTGGAAATTATTACGGATCCGGCAATAGAAATGCATCTTCGTATAGACAAAACGATTGTGCCTGCAGAGACACAAAAGGTGGAT
>DOWG01000275.1:28413-36781 GCA_003519685.1 Lachnospiraceae bacterium | reverse complement strand
ATTTAGGTTTTCTGGGAAGGAGCTGTAAATAGAATGGATGTTATGAATAGAGATAAACTTTTTGCCTGCATTATGGCAACGAGCTTTGTCTTGGATGACCTGCGGCTGTTTTTAGATACACATCCAAGAGATCAAGAAGCTCTGGACTATTGGAGGAAGGTCGAAAAGGTTCGGAATGAAGCAGTGAAGGAATACACAAAGTGCTATGGACCGATTAACATGTACAATGTAAATGTAGAAGACAGATGGACCTGGGCTGAAGGGCCATGGCCATGGGAAGGAAGGTGCTAGTGTATGTGGAGTTATGAAAAAAGATTGCAATATCCGGTAAATATAACACAATGTAACCCGAAGCTGGCGCAGGTTATCATGAGCCAATTCGGAGGACCCGACGGCGAATTGGCTGCTTCACAGCGTTATCTGTCGCAGCGCTATACGATGAGCAATCCTAAGGTTGCCGGACTTTTAACGGATATCGGCACGGAAGAAATGGCGCACATGGAGATTGTCTGTGCTATTGTTCATCAATTAACGAGAGATCTGACACCGCAGCAAATTGTTGACGGCGGGTTTGAGAGATATTATGTTGATCATACCCTGGGTTTATGGCCGCAGTCTGCCGGCGGAGTTCCATTTACCTCCACGTTCTTCCAGAGTAAAGGGGATCCCATTACCGACCTTGTTGAAGACATGGCTGCAGAACAGAAAGCCAGAACGACTTATGACAATATCCTTCGTCTGGTAAATGATCAGGAGGTTTGTGAACCGATTAAGTTCTTAAGGGTAAGAGAAATCGTTCATTTCCAGAGATTTGGGGAAGCATTAAGAATGATTCAGGATGATCTTGACTGCAGGAACTTCTATGCATTTAATCCATCCTTTAAATGTGATTTAGCAAAATAGCAGATAGCCCTGAAGTTCTGTAATTGCCTTCAGGGCTTAAAAAATAAAATTAGTGATTGACAAATGAGAACTAACGTATTATGATGGACTCATCAATAAGCGAAACCGTTGAGAAAGAAGAGTAGGCTTTAATTCGACATTACAGAGAGTCGCGGGGGTGGGATGCGATATGTAGGTTTTAGCTGAATGGGCTTTCGAGGGCAACCCGAACTTTATAGTAGGCGTTGACGGAAACCATAACCGTTATTTACATGGCATATATGTTAGTATATGAAAGAGTGGACTTAGTCAATTTGAGTGGTACCGCGGATTTTTATTCGTCTCAAGTATGTTATACTTGGGGCTTTTTTTATTGCAAAATTTTCAGAAAGTATCGACCAGAGTACGAATAAAAAAGCCACGAAAATTGAAGTTACCCAAACGGTGAATAGAAAACGGAAAACGCAGAAAAGAGGTTAAGTATGAGAAAGTTAGTATTCGGAGTGTTTGTTTTATCATTTGCAATCAGTATTCTGACCGCGTGCGGGACAAAGGAAGCAGATAGTGGCAGCGGTACAGGGAAGACGCAGGAAACACAGGGCACAGAAAATGTAAAAGCAGAGAGCAAGAAGAAGCAGGTAACGATTGGTATCGGACAGTTTGCGGAGCATGGTTCCTTAGATAACTGCAGGGAAGGATTTCTGGCAGGATTAGCAGAGGAAGGGTATGTAGAAGGAGAGAATCTCACGGTTTATGAGGAAAATGCGCTTGCGGACGGAAGCAATGCCAATCAAATTGCAAATAACTTCATTGCTAAGAAAGTCGATTTGATTGCCGCAATTGCCACTCCGATGGCACAAAGTGCTTTTGGCGCGGCAAAGGATACCAATATTCCGGTTATCTTTACCGCTGTAACGGATCCCGTGGCAGCCCAGCTGGCAAATGCGGACCGGACACCAAGCGGTAACGCAACCGGAACCAGTGATAAGCTTCCGGTAGAGCTGCAGCTGGAAATGATCCGTGCCATCCTGCCGGAGGCCAAGACCATCGGAATCATGTATAGCACCAGTGAACCCAATTCCATATCTGCAATAGAAGAATATAAGGAAGCGGCTCCCAGATACGGATTTGAGATTGTAGAAAGCGGAATCTCTACGATTGCAGATATTTCTCTGGCCACAGATAATTTACTGGAAAAAGTCGATTGCATGAATAATCTGACGGATAATACCGTAGTTAGTGCCTTGCCGGTTATTCTTTCGAAAGCAGCCAAGAAGAACATTCCAGTATTTGGAAGCGAAATTGAGCAGGTAAAGCTGGGATGTCTTGCCTCCATGGGACTGGATTATTATGCGCTTGGAATTCAAACCGGTAAAATGGCCGCACAGGTATTGGATGGTGAGAAATCGGCCGATGAAATCAGTTTTGAAGTAATTGAGGAGGCTGCATTTTACGGTAATACGGCAGTAGCTGAGAACCTGGGCATCCAGCTGCCGGAGGAGCTCGTTAAGGGTGCAAAGGAAATGTTTGATAAAATCGCAGAATAAGGGATTTTATTTATAATTGATTGAAGTGTCGTAAGTCATTTTAAGGTTTTGATAGGAATAGGACCTTATATATTCATTTGTCTGCCTTACCTGACTTGGACTGCNNTTTTATGTGACTTATGACACTTAAATCATAATTTTTATGACAGAGAATTGGTAGAGAAAGATGATGGGAGGTAAGGAATGTTAGAAACCGTATTGACAATATTAAAAGGAGCACTGGAGGAAGGTTTGGTCTATGCCACCATGGCATTGGGGGTATACATTACCTACAAAATTCTTGATTTTCCGGATCTTTCGGTGGACGGAACGTTTCCGCTCGGTGCCGCGATAACCGCCATGCTGATCACGAAAGGGGTTTCCCCGATACTTTCTTTGCTGATCTCTTTTGCCGCCGGAGCGCTTGCCGGAATGCTGACCGGAATCATTCATGTAAAATTTAAAGTCAGGGATCTTCTGGCCGGTATCATCGTGATGACAGCTTTATATTCGATTAATCTTCGAATCACCGGAGGAAAGGCAAATGTCCCGATTTTTACAAAGGAAACCATTTTTAATAATGCGTTCTTTGGTAAGATGCCCAAAGCAGTTCAGCCGTATCTGGGATTGGCAGTACTATTTTTTATTGTACTGCTGATGAAGTTCCTGTTGGACCGGTACCTGAAAACAAAATCCGGCTACCTCCTTCGGGCCGTAGGGGATAATGAGACGGTGGTAACTTCTTTGGCGAAGGATAAAGGCACCATCAAGATCATTGGCCTTGCAATTGCGAATGCCTTTGTTGCCTTGTCCGGCAGTGTATATGCACAAAAGAGCGGATTTTTTGATATCTACTCGGGAACAGGGACCATGGTAATGGGGCTGGCCAGTGTTATTATCGGTATTAATTTATTTAAAAAAGTTTCCTTTATGAAAGCGACCTCTGCAGTTGTTCTGGGTTCCATAGTTTATAAAATATGCGTGGCAATTGCGATTTCCTTAGGGCTCGAAACTTCCGATTTAAAATTAATAACGGCAGTTTTGTTCTTTATCATCCTGGTGGTTAGCAACGATCGAAAAAGGAGGGCGAAGGGGAATGCTTGAGCTTATGGAAATTTCAAAATACTATAATCCGGGTACCGTAAATGAAATGTGCCTGTTTCACAATTTTAACCTGTCCATACGGGAAGAGGATTTTGTATCCGTAGTCGGAAGCAATGGCTCCGGGAAAACCTCGATGCTCAATATCATATGCGGCAGCATCCCGATCGATCGGGGAAGAATTGTGATCAATGATACGGAGATTACGAATATGCCGGAATTTCGCCGGCAGCGAAGGATAGGCCGTGTTTATCAGAATCCTGCAATGGGAACCTGTCCGAACATGACCATCCTGGAGAATATGTCACTTGCGGATAATAAAGGGAAAGCTTTTAACCTTGGGAAGGGTACCAATAGGAAAAGGATTGAATATTACCAGGAAAGCTTAAGAACACTTGGCCTCGGTCTGGAAGATAAGCTGGAGGTGCCGGTGGGTTCCCTGTCCGGAGGGCAGAGGCAGGCAATGGCGCTTCTTATGGTAACGATGACTCCGATCGAGTTTTTGATACTGGATGAACATACGGCTGCATTGGATCCGAAGACAGCAGAGCTAATCATGGAACTAACGGATAAGATTGTTAAGGAGAAGCATCTTACCACCATCATGGTTACCCATAATCTTAGATATGCAGTGGCATATGGGAACCGGCTGATTATGATGCATCAGGGGGAAGTCATTTTTGATGCGTCGGAGGAAACCAAAAAAAATCTGGCAATTGATGATGTTCTGAATAAATTTAACGAAATCAGTGTTGAATGTGGTAATTAGAATGTGAATAGTAACCTGTTTTAGTTTAATGAGTATATCATATTTCAGTTCTCTTGACGGTACCTTATCATGCATGTTAGAATGTAAACCGCAAATTAGGAAGATTATATTCAGAAATATTGATTTAAGTGTCAAAAGCCGATTTATTAATTAACTTCATCAATTTGCACAATTTATACATTGATAAGTAATAGGAAAACAAATTTCATTCGCAACACGTTTCCACTTGAATGAAGTACGTAATGGTACATAAGACCACAAAATACGTGGTCTAAGTGCCAACGACTTCAAACAGTTGCTCAGTAAAATATTGTTTCCTATTACTTAAGTTTTTCCTTTCCTTGTGCAAATTGATGAAGACGGTTTGTTAGGAAGGCTTTTGACATCTATATCAACATTATATTTGTATCAGGAGGACGCGAATGAATAATTTACTGGTAGCACAGTCCGGTGGACCAACCGCTGTGATTAATGCTACACTCGCCGGTGTAATACAGGGTGTGCGTGCAAGCAATAAGGTTGACATAGTTTATGGAGCAAAAAATGGAATTGAAGGGGTATTAAAGGATAACTTGATCAAATTAGATGATTTTGTAAAAGATATAGTTGCTTTAGATACCCTTACGTATACCCCTTCCTCTGCCCTTGGAACTTGCAGATACAAGTTAAAGGACTGGCGTGAAGACGAGGAGCCTTATCGTAGGATTTCGGAAGCGTTTTACAAATATGAGATTTCGTACTTTATCTATATTGGCGGGAATGATTCCATGGACACCGTGAATAAATTGTCGGACTATTGTAAAAATAAGCACCATCATTTTAACATTATCGGTGCTCCAAAGACAATTGATAACGATCTTAATCTAACGGATCATAGTCCCGGTTTTGGATCTGCGGCAAAATATATCGCAACGACGATGGCGGAATTGGAAAGCGATACTTCCTCCTATGATATGCCCGCGGTTACGATTGTAGAAATCATGGGAAGGGATGCGGGATGGCTCACAGCCTCCTCGGCATTGGCACGAATAAACGGAGGTGCCGGCCCGGATCTGATTTACCTTTGTGAGAAAGAATTTGATTATGCCGGTTTTCTTTGCAATGTAAGAGAGAAGCTGGAGCAAAAGCCCAATGTTCTGATAGCGGTCAGTGAGGGAATTAAGGACGGGAAGGGAAACTATGTGTCGGATCAGTTATCCTCCGGAGCGATAGACAATTTCGGGCATAAGTATATTGCCGGAGCCGCACGCACCCTGGAGCAGCTGGTTCGAAGGAAGATCGGCTGCAAGGTACGATCCGTAGAATTGAATCTGATGCAGAGGGCATCTGCTCATATTGCCAGTGAAACCGATGTAACCGAGGCACTCCTTCTTGGGCAGAAGGCGCTTAGCTGTGCACTGAATGGGGAGACCGGCAGAATGTCCGCTATCAAGCGGTTAAGCAATCATCCTTACCGGATTGAATTTATCTCCGTGCCGGTAGAAGAGGTTGCGAACAAAGAGAAGAAAGTTCCGCCAAGCTGGATCAGCGCGGATGGTCATGACGTTACGAAGGACATGATAGATTATCTGAGACCGTTGATTCAGGGAGAAACGAAAATCCAATATGAAAATGGGATACCCAGGCAGATGAAGCTGTTCTAGCATCCGGCATGAGTGTCGTTAATTTTCGGTTGTAGTTCGACTGCCTTAATCTTGTCCTGAATCAGGGAGGACACATAGGCGGCAATTTCGATTGACTTCATATTCTTATAATCCTCGTAATACAGAGGCTTTAGGTAATGTATCTGAACTTTTAATTTTTTTATTGAATGGGTATCAAATGCTTTGAAAGAATCGATGAGAGCAACCGGTACGATAGGACATCTTGCATTTATGGCGCTTTTAAAACTTCCTCCCTTAAAATCCAGAAGCTCGTTCCCCTTACGGGAACGGGTCCCTTCCGGGAAGATCAGAAAATTTTCACCGGTCTTAACTCTGCGGGTCATATTCATAATAACCTGCAGGGACTGCCGGATATCCTCCCGATCGATGATCTCAGCCTGCAGTATCTGTATCGCCTGTTTTAATAGGAAGACATTCTTTGTCTCTTTCTTCATAACCGGAACAAAAGGCCGCTCATGCGTTTGCAGAAATGCCAGGGCATCAAATAATCCCTGGTGGTTTGGAAACATAATATATCCGTTTTCCTTTGGCAGGTTTTCCAGCCCGGTGCATTCAATTTGAATTCTTCCGTGGCGTATTATAACCGGCACTATTTTATGCAGAAAATTGTATCTGATTTTGGTGTCATATTTCTCTGTATCACAAAGTTGGAAGATGCGAAACAGCCAATAGGGTAATTGAAAGATGCTGTATAGCACCATTAAAATAATTCGTTCCATCGTTTTCCTCATTTCAGCATGGATTTATAAAACCTCATACCCCTTGAGCAGTTTTGCACGGCTTGGATGTCTGAGCTTTCTTAAAGCTTTCGCTTCAATCTGCCGGATTCGCTCCCTGGTCACGTTAAACTCCTTACCGACTTCCTCCAAGGTTCTGCTTCTTCCATCCTGTAAACCAAATCGCAGGATTAATACGCGCTGTTCCCGTTCGGTAAGAGTGTCTAAAAGCTTGGTGATCTGATCTTTCAGGATTGCATAGGAGGCAGCCTCCTCCGGTCCCATCACCGTTTCATCCCGGATAAAATCGCCAAGATGGCTGTCATCTTCTTCCCCGATGGGAGTATCCAGGGAAACCGGATCGGCGGATACCTTTAATACTTCACGTACTTTTTCTATGGGCAACTTTAATTCGTCGGCAAGCTCCTGCTCGGTCGGCTCTCTTCCCAGTATCTGAAGCAGATTTCGCGAAACGCGATAGGTACGGTTGATAATTTCCGACATATGTACCGGGATTCTTATTGTTCTGGATTGATCTGCGATGGACCTAGTGATGGCCTGCCGGATCCACCAGGTCGCATAGGTACTGAATTTAAATCCTTTGGTATAATCAAATTTTTCAACCGCCTTAATGAGCCCCAGATTACCCTCCTGTATCAGATCCAAAAATGACAAACCTCGTCCGACATAGCGTTTTGCGATACTAACAACCAGACGCAGATTAGATTCCGTAAGCCGATTTTTTGCTTCCTCGTCTCCCTGCTCAATTCGTTTTGACAGCTCTATCTCATCCTCTGTCGTAAGAAGCGGGTAATTGCCGATTTCCTTCAGATAGAGGTGCACCGGATCGTCGGAACCGGAACCGGAGGGCGAATAGCTGATTTCCTCTTTCTCTTCCATTTCCTCACCGTCCTCTTCGATCTCAAGAAGAAGCTCCTCGTTTGGTTCTTCCTCGTCACCAGAGTTTAGTATAATGATATTATTTGCCTCCAGCTTCTCATATATTTTATCGATTTGATGATTGTCCAAATTTAGTTCGCTAATTAAAGTATTGACATCTTTAAGATTAACAATACCCTTTTGGTCCTTCGTACCGGCGAAAAACTCACGAAGCTTTTCTTCTAATACCTCATAACCGGGCTGTTCGTTCATTTCGGTTCCTCCATCTTAGGATTTAAAAACACTAAACAACATTATAGCATAGATAGGAAAGGAATTAAATAGTAAAAAGGAATTCGAATTTTGTAGAAATAGTTCGATATGCAGTTACTATTCACACCCGACATGTATACCATGTTATGATTTCGTCAAATGTATCCGAATCGGAGACGCTTTCGCNNCAAATACTCTTTATCGGATATCATTTGTCGAAATCATAGGATAGATTTTGTTGCGGGTGTGAACAGTAACAGTTCGACAAAAAAACAACTTGACAATTTATCCGTTTGAACGTATAATCATTTAGCGTGTAAATTTCTACATGCAACTATTATAATGCGCAATTTGTTGATGTTTATAAATTACATCCAAAACGCAGAAAAACCACAGAATTCGTTTCTAATTATATTCAGGAGGTGAAAAATTAATGCCAACATTTAATCAGCTAGTAAGAAAAGGTAGACAGACCGTAGAGTATAAGTCCAATTCACCTGCTCTGCAGAAAGGATTTAACTCCTTAAACAAGAGAACAACCGATGTTTCTTCTCCTCA
>DOWG01000275.1:23129-28399 GCA_003519685.1 Lachnospiraceae bacterium | reverse complement strand
GAAGTAACAAGCTATATCCCGGGAGAAGGTCACAATCTTCAGGAGCATAGCGTTGTTCTGATCAGAGGCGGAAGGGTAAAGGACTTACCTGGTACCAGATACCATATCATCCGAGGTACTTTGGATACCGCAGGCGTTGCTAAGAGAAGACAGGCACGTTCCAAGTACGGTGCTAAGAGACCAAAAGACGCTAAAAAATAATACTACAATGATATAAGATGAATTGGCGAAAGCCATTTCACTTGCCCTTATTACAAATTGATTAGTTGAGTGCCGGATTAATTTTTTGTTTCCGTTTGATTTGTATTTCTGTGGTTACAGGCGATTGGAAAGTAAAGTTAAACTGAGCACGAACACAAGGAAGTAATTTGTGAGTACCGTAGAATTAATTGACTAGCGAAGTATAGTTTTCGCTAAGAATTATTAAGGAGGGAAGAAACGTGCCAAGAAAAGGACATATACAGAAAAGAGATATATTGGCAGATCCGTTGTACAACAATAAGGTTGTTACCAAGCTTATTAATAACATTATGTTAGATGGTAAGAAGGGTACTGCACAGAATATCGTATACGGAGCTTTTGAAAAAGTTGCTGAAAAGACTGGTAAGGATGCTGTAGAAGTATTCGAGGAAGCAATGAACAATATTATGCCGGTATTAGAAGTAAAAGCGAGACGTATCGGTGGTGCAACTTACCAGGTACCGATCGAAGTCAGACCGGATAGAAGACAAACCCTTGCATTGCGTTGGTTAACCATGTTCTCACGTAAAAGAGGAGAAAAGACAATGCAGGAGAAACTTGCGAATGAAATTATGGATGCTGCAAACAATACTGGTGCGGCAGTTAAGAGAAAAGAAGATATGCATAAGATGGCAGAGGCGAACAAAGCATTTGCTCATTACAGATGGTAAGAGAAAGCATAGCGGTATGCTGCTTTTATCATTGAAACTAAGTTTATAGAGAATTGATATCTGATATCATATCATTCTTTGTCACTATTTAAGGAGGAGTTATCCTTGGCAGAAAGAGAATATCCGTTAGAGAGGACTAGAAATATCGGCATAATGGCTCACATCGATGCGGGTAAGACTACGCTTACAGAGCGTATCTTGTTTTATACCGGTGTTAACTACAAAATCGGTAATACGCACGAGGGTACTGCTACCATGGACTGGATGGAGCAGGAACAGGAAAGAGGTATTACCATTACGTCAGCGGCTACGACATGCCATTGGACTCAGGAATTTGAACACAAGAAGATACCTGGTGCTTTAGAGCATCGTATTAATATTATCGATACTCCGGGACACGTGGACTTTACCGTTGAGGTTGAGCGTTCCTTACGTGTACTTGATGGTGCGGTTGGTGTATTCTGTGCAAAAGGCGGTGTAGAGCCACAGTCTGAGACCGTTTGGCGTCAAGCGGACAAATATAATGTACCAAGAATGGCATTCGTCAATAAGATGGATATTTCTGGTGCAGACTTTTTCAACGTTATACGTATGATAAAGGAACGATTAGGTAAGAATCCAGTTGCTCTGCAGTTACCAATCGGCAAGGAAGATAGCTTCGTAGGACTGATCGACTTGTTTGAAATGAAGGCTTACTATTATCTGGATGATAAGGGTACCGTAATTGAAATCAAAGAAGTTCCGGAAGATATGAAAGAACTTGCAGAAGAATATAGATCTAAAATGATTGAATCTATCTGTGAAACCGATGATGATTTGATCGAAAAATTCTTAGAGGGCGAGGAACCTTCTGTAGCAGAATTAAAGGCTGCTTTAAGAAAAGCTACCATCAGTGGCGAGATTATCCCTGTTCTATGCGGTTCCGCATACAAGAATAAGGGTGTTCAGAAGCTTTTGGATGCAATTATCGAGTATATGCCTGCTCCTACTGACGTACCGGATATCAAAGGTACCGATATGGAGGGCAATGCTATTACCAGAAAATCATCCGACGATGAACCATTCGCTGCGCTGGCGTTTAAGATTATGGCGGATCCTTTCGTAGGTAAATTGGCGTTTATCCGTGTATATTCCGGATCCATGAATGCCGGTTCCTATATCCTGAACTCTACGAAGAACAAGAAGGAACGGGTTGGTCGTATCCTTCAGATGCATGCGAATAAGAGGATGGAATTAGAGAAGGTATATTCCGGAGATATTGCAGCAGCCGTTGGTTTGAAATTTACTACTACGGGTGATACCATCTGTGATGAAAATCATCCGGTAATTCTGGAATCCATGGAATTCCCTGAGCCGGTTATCAATGTTGCTATTGAGCCGAAGACCAAAGCCGGTCAGGATAAGATGGGTGAAGCTTTGGCAAAGCTTGCAGAAGAAGACCCTACGTTCCGTGCTTATACCAATGAAGAGACCGGACAGACTATTATCGCCGGTATGGGTGAGTTGCACCTTGAAATAATTGTTGACCGGCTTCTTCGTGAGTTTAAGGTAGAAGCAAACGTTGGTGCACCTCAGGTTGCATACAAAGAAACTATTACCAAAACCGTTGAAGTTGATTCTAAGTATGCGAAGCAGTCCGGTGGACGCGGACAATACGGCCATTGTAAAGTTCGTTTTGAGCCTATGGATGCAAACGCAGAACAGACTTACGAATTTGTTAATAATGTTACTGGTGGTGCTATTCCTAAGGAATACATCCCTGCTGTCGACAATGGTATCCGGGAAGCTAGTAAAGCCGGTATCCTCGGCGGTTATCCTGTACTTGGTATCCGGGCTGTCTGCTTTGACGGTTCCTACCATGAAGTCGATTCCAGCGAAATGGCATTTAAGATTGCCGGTTCTATGGCATTCAAAGACGCTATGCATAAGGGCGGCGCAATACTCCTTGAACCGATCATGAGAGTAGAGGTTACGGTTCCGGAAGAATATATGGGTGATGTTATCGGTGATATCAGCTCCCGTCGTGGTCGTATTGAAGGCACGGAGGATGTCAGCGGTTCCAAATTAATCAGAGGCTTTGTACCGTTATCTGAAATGTTTGGTTACGCAACTTCTCTTCGTTCCAGAACACAGGGCCGTGGTGCTTATTCCATGTTCTTCTCACAATACGAACCGGTTCCGAAGAATGTACAGGAAAAAGTCTTGGCTGCAAAAGCAGATAAGTAAATAATCGATTTCTGACGAAAAGCATGAGAAGAGAGAAAAAAGTAAATATATCCGCTTTTTAAGCTTGATAATATTCCTATCTTGAAATATAATTAGGCTTATGAGGCAGTATTAGGAACAAACCCGTATTCGGGAAAATCCGGGAGTATAACCTCCCGGAACATACTCTCACAAAGAGAGCAGTCCTACGAAGGACCAAAATCATTTGCTTAAAAGCATTTATTTAAAGGAGGACGTTATAAAATGGCAAAAGCTAAGTTCGAGAGAACCAAAAAACATTGTAATATTGGTACCATTGGTCACGTTGACCATGGTAAAACAACTCTTACAGCTGCAATTACAAAGACTTTGAATGCAAGACTTGGTACTGGTCAGGCAGTTGCATTCGATCAGATTGACAAGGCTCCGGAAGAGAAGCAAAGAGGTATCACAATTTCTACATCTCACGTTGAGTATGAGACAAAGAACAGACACTATGCTCACGTTGACTGCCCAGGCCATGCTGACTACGTTAAGAACATGATTACCGGTGCTGCACAGATGGATGGTGCTATCCTTGTTGTTGCTGCTACAGACGGTGTTATGGCGCAGACGAAAGAGCATATCCTGCTTTCCCGTCAGGTTGGTGTTCCTTACATCGTTGTATTTATGAACAAATGTGATATGGTTGACGATCCGGAACTTCTTGAGTTAGTTGAGATGGAAGTTAGAGATCTTTTAACCGAGTATGGGTTCCCTGGAGATGATACTCCTATTATTCAGGGTTCCGCTCTTAAGGCTCTTGAAGATCCTAACAGTGAATGGGGAGACAAGATTCTTGAGTTAATGGACGCTGTTGATACATGGATTCCGGATCCTCAGAGAGATACCGATAAGCCTTTCTTAATGCCCGTAGAGGACGTATTCACAATTACCGGTCGTGGTACGGTTGCAACAGGCCGTGTAGAGCGTGGTGTTCTTCATATGTCTGACGAAGTTGAAATTATTGGTATCAAGGAAGAGAGTAAGAAGACCGTTGTTACCGGTATCGAGATGTTCAGAAAGCTTCTTGATGAGGCTCAGGCTGGTGATAACATCGGTGCTCTTCTTCGTGGTATTCAGAGAACCGATATTGAAAGAGGACAGGTTATTTGTAAACCAGGCACAATCAAATGCCATAAGAAGTTTACTGCTCAGGTTTATGTATTAACAAAAGATGAAGGTGGACGTCATACTCCTTTCTTCAACAACTACAGACCTCAGTTCTACTTCAGAACAACGGACGTAACCGGTGTTATTAACCTTCCGGAAGGCACAGAGATGTGCATGCCTGGCGATAACATTGAGATGACAATTGAATTAATTCATCCAATCGCTATGGAGCAAGGTTTAAGCTTCGCTATCCGTGAGGGTGGCAGAACCGTTGGTTCCGGTAGAGTAGCTACTATTATTGAATAATTTAAAATTGTTTATACGTGGAACAACTAAGTGATGCGTATGAAGGCATAATGTAAATAGACCGCAGGCTTTTTTCTGCGGTCTATTTTTTCGGTTTTATGTTAAAATGGAGTAGGGATTAGAGGCACTGCTAAATTCGGTTACGGGATAAATCAAAATGCAGTTTCCAATAAATAAAAGGAATGCCCAGGATACGAAGAAGCGCACTGCTCATAAGGATTCCGGTCGGAAGGAAGAGGAGATAGGCCGGCAATCCCCCGGCAGGATAACTATATTGCCACAGCAGCAGCAACAGCAGAGCGGTTATATAGGATACGGAATTGGTAAAATTACGAAGCTTCGTATAATTATATTTCTTTTTCAAGGTATCTAGTAAAAAGGGAGATTCCCTTATGAGTGCGGTTAAAAAGGTTTTCTGTGTTCTCGCGGCAAAGTCTTTTATTATATAAGAAAGAATGGCAGGCATAAGATTAACGATAAGGAGAATATAAAACGCTGCTTCGCTATATCCGGAAAAAACAAGCAGAAAGAAGGAGATTGCCAGACATATTGACATATAGAACCGGCTGATGATTAATGCACGGTAGGTAGAGATTTTTAAGATCTCTTTTTGCATGGCTTTTAGTCTGTTTTGTCTTTGTATTGATTTATTCATAGAAGATTCCTTTCCCTGATAGGTTACTATTCACACCCACC
>DOWG01000275.1:1628-23088 GCA_003519685.1 Lachnospiraceae bacterium | reverse complement strand
ATAGACTTTGCCCGGGTGTGAATAGTAACCCTGATAGCAAAGTTTCGCAATTTTCTAATAAAATAAGGTTTACGTAAGAGCATATTTCTATTATAATACAAACAGCAGTATCCCTCAATAAGACATCGGGAAAGTAGAATATTTAGAATATTACGGGAATGGTTCCATAAATTATCTGAAAAATTTGACGATTATTAAAACTTTTTAAAATTTCCTTTGAAAAATACGGAAAAAACGTATATAATATAATAGAGTATGTTTAAGTTTTGAAAGATTGGAAGAAAATATAAATAGTATGTATTTATACCGCTATGAATTTGATTTGAAAATTACTTATAAAATATGGATGAACCATATACGATAGGAAGGAAAGGAGATACATTTTTATGTTGGGCACCGATATTGGAATTGATTTGGGGACAGCTAGTGTATTAGTTTATATAAAGGGAAAAGGAGTCGTTTTGAAGGAGCCTTCCGTAGTTGCTTTTGACAGAGATACGAATAAGATCAAAGCAATCGGAGAAGAAGCGAGGCTGATGCTTGGAAGAACACCCGGGAATATTATAGCGGTGCGTCCATTAAGGCAGGGTGTTATTTCTGATTATACCGTAACCGAGAAGATGTTAAAATACTTTATACAGAAAGCGGTTGGCAAGCAAAGATTTCGTAAGCCAAGGATTAGTGTCTGTGTCCCAAGCGGAGTTACGGAAGTGGAAAAGAAAGCGGTAGAGGATGCAACCTATCAGGCGGGAGCCAGGGAAGTTGCCATTATTGAAGAACCGATCGCTGCTGCAATCGGAGCAGGCATTGATATTTCCCGGCCATGTGGTAATATGATAGTAGATGTCGGCGGCGGCACGACGGATATTGCGGTTATTTCTTTAGGAGGTACCGTTGTAAGTACTTCGGTTAAAATTGCCGGTGATGATTTTGACGATGCAATCATTCGCTATATGAGAAAGAAACATAATCTGCTGATCGGAGAGAGAACCGCAGAGGATATTAAAATTAAGATAGGATCCGCATATCGCAGACCGGAATCCATCTCGATGGAGGTCAGGGGACGTAACCTTGTTACCGGTCTTCCGAAGACAATCGAAGTCAACTCCGAGGAAACCGAGGAAGCGTTAAAGGAGACAACCGCTCAGATCGTGGAATCGGTTCACAGCGTATTGGAGAAAACGCCTCCGGAATTAGCGGCAGATATCGCAGACCGCGGTATTGTACTGACCGGTGGAGGATGCTTACTGTACGGCTTGGAAGAATTGATTGAAGAGAAGACAGGGATTACTACCATGACAGCAGAGGATCCTATGACAGCAGTAGCTATCGGAACAGGTAAATTTGTTGAGTTCTTAAGCGGGAAGAGAGACTAAAGGATCAGTTACAAAAGAAGAGAGAGGGTTTAATATGGTAAGAGGATTATATACCGCTTATACCGGAATGTCGAATGAACAAAAGCGGCTGGATATCGTTGCAAATAATCTGGCAAATGCAGCGACGACAGGTTACAAGAAGGAAAATGTAACGAATCAATCTTTTGATGAAGTACTGACGCTGAAGATCCGAGATGAGTCCGAGGCCTATAATGACCGGCCAATCGGTTCTATGACTCCGGGGGTCAAGCTGGGGGAGGTTTATACCGATTATAACCAGGGATCCCTAAGACAGACCTCCAATACGTATGATATTGCCTTGGAGGGCAAGGGGTTCTTTGCTGTTTCGGTTACGGACAAGTCCGGGAATGCCGGCACGAAATATACTCGGAATGGTTCTTTTACCATGACGAAGGATGGGGCTCTTGTGGATCAGGATGGGAACCACCTGCTGGGAGAAAGCGGTGAGATTCTGATTCCGGCGGATGCAGCAGAGGTAATCATCGACGAGAACGGTGATATCTACGGGGACGGCAGCTATATTGATACGATTCGTGTTTCTGATTTTGATAACTATGATTACCTCGTAAAATATGGTGATACCATGTATGAAGCGCTGGAGGGAGCGGTAGAAATCCCATCGGGTGCGTCGGTACGGCAGGGCTATACCGAGCAGTCCAATGTAAGTCCCGTAAAAGAGATGGTTGATTTGATCACCGTCACCCGTGCCTATGAAGCAAATCAGAAGGTAATACAGTCAATCGATAAAACACTGGATTTGGCAGTAAATTCAGTTGGTAAAATATAGGGGGTAGTTCATTATGATGAGATCCTTATGGACAGCAGCAACGGGGATGATGACCCAGCAGACGAATTTAGATGTAATCTCCAATAATCTGGCCAATGTCAATACGACCGGATTTAAAAAAGAAACAGCGGAATTTAAATCATTATTATATCAAACGATCCAGGAACAGTCCTATGATCATAACGGCGATCCGAAGCCTTCCGGAATCCAGGTGGGGCTGGGAGTCCGCAATTCTGCAATAACCTCCCGGTATACGCAGGGGAATCTTCTGGAAACTGGCAATGATTATGATTTTGCTGTGGAAGGAAATGGATTCTTTATGGTACAAACGCGCGACGGAGGAGTTGCTTACACAAGAAACGGTTCTTTCCAGCTGGCAAATGGTGTGAATGGCGTAACGCTTGCTACCTCCGATGGGAATCCCTTACTCGATACCACAGGTTCGCCGATCATAATCGATTCGATCTATAATCCGGCGAATATCACGATAAATGATTCTGGTGAGCTCTGCTATCCGGACGAGGATAATAATGCTATGCCGATCGGTATCCAGATAGGCTTAGCGCAGTTTAACAATCCCAGCGGCCTAGAGAAAATGTCGAACAGCTTACTGCGGGAGACCGATGCTTCCGGTGCGGCACGTCTTGAAGCAGAAGATGGTGCACTGCAGAAGAGTAAGATTCGTCAGGGATACTTGGAAGGCTCTACGGTGCAGTCGGTGGATGAGATTGTTAACTTAATTGTTGCTCAAAGAGCTTATGAAATGAATTCGAAGGTTATTACAGCTGCCGATGAAATGCTGCAGCAGGCCAATAATTTAAGGTAGGGAGAGAGCGATGAGTATAGCAATAGGTTCTGATATGTATTCTGTAGCGGCAGGTATGGCAAGTGATAAAACGAAAGCAGAGCAGCTTCAGGAGAAGCTTCAGAAGGAGAACGCTTCCGATGAAGAACTGAAAGAAGTGTGTAAAAGCTTTGAAGCCTACCTTTTGACCCAGGTAATGAAGGAAATGGAGAAAACAATACCGGGAAGGGAGAATAAGAATCCCTATTTAGAGCAATTTGGTGACATTCTTTATGAGGAATATGCAAAGAATGCAACAGAAAGGGAAGAACTCGGGATAGCTCAGATGCTATATGAATCAATGAAACGAAACGCGTAAGTTCAGATCGAATCAATTTGTTTGGTCCAGAAAAGGATAGTATTATGCCCTTGAATGTCATTTCGAATGGGAATCCGGGTTTTATGGGATTTTTATTCGAAATGACATTTTTGCAAATATCAGGAGATGATGAAGTGGCAGACGAGATTGAAGGATACGTTTCTAAAATCGTATTCCATAATGAGGACAATGGCTATACGGTATTGAGCTTACAGACCAAAGAGGAGGAGATGACCTGCGTTGGCAGTTTTCCATTTGTCAGCGAGGGAGAATACCTCACCGCATCCGGCGGCTTTACGGATCATCCTGTCTATGGTGTGCAGTTTCTGGTAGAAAGCTATCATATGAAGGAACCGGAGGATTTGGTTTCTGTAGAACGATATCTGAGCTCCGGAGCGATTAAGGGGATTGGAGCCGCATTAGCAAAACGTATTGTCAAAAAATTCAAAGAAGACACCTTTCATATTATCGAGGAGGAACCGGAACGGCTTGCCGAGATAAAAGGAATCAGTGAGCGGATGGCGAAAAATATCTGCACCCAGTTTGCGGAAAAAAGGGATATGCGCGACGCTATGCTGTTTTTGCAGCAGTTTAATATCAGTGGCAATCTGGCGGTAAAAATATTTCAGGAGTATGGGCAGAAAATGTATGATGTCCTGCGGGAGAATCCTTACCGCCTGGCGGAGGATATTACCGGTGTGGGCTTTAAAACAGCGGATGAAATCGCAAGAAAAGCCGGGATCGGAAGCGACTCGGATTATCGTATCCGGGCAGGCATTCTCTATACGCTTCTTCAGGCCGGCAATGACGGACATGTTTATCTGCCATACAAGGAAATCATACAAAGAGCAAAAAATTTGCTGAACGCGGAGGAAGCAAATATCTTAAGGCAGCTTACGGCCCTTACCCTGGAAAAGAAAGTTGTGATCAGGGAGACAGAGGCAGGGAAGCTTGTTTATTCCGCTGTGTTTTACTACATTGAACTAAATGTGGCAAGAATGCTTCATGATCTGAATATACGCTATGAATTGCAGCCGGAGGATATAAGAAAGAAAATGGCTGTGATTGAAGAACATTTTGAGATTGCATTGGATGAGCAGCAGAGAACGGCGGTTATGGAGGCGGCGGGCAATGGTCTGCTCGTGATAACCGGAGGCCCCGGCACCGGTAAGACGACAACGATCAATGCGATCATTAAATTGTTTGAGGCGGAAGGACTTGATATTCTTCTTGCAGCGCCGACGGGAAGAGCGGCAAAGAGAATGACGGAAACGACCGGATATGAAGCGAAAACAATTCACAGACTTCTGGAGCTTTCCAAGCTGACCGAGGGAGAAGGTAATTATTCCTTTGAACGCAACGAAGGGAATCCTCTGGAGACTGATGTGCTTATTATTGATGAAATGTCGATGGTGGATATCGGTTTGATGCATTCCTTACTAAAAGCAGTATCCGTCGGAACCAGATTGATCCTTGTCGGCGATGTCAATCAGCTGCCAAGCGTCGGGCCCGGGAATGTATTAAAGGACATTATTGAATCCCATAGCTTTAATGTGGTTATGCTGACTAAGATCTTCCGGCAGGCCGCGGGTAGTGATATTATTGTAAATGCGCATAAAATTAATGCGGGGGAGCCGATACGGCTGGATAATAAGAGCAGGGACTTCTTCTTTCTAAGGCGGTCAGAGGCCAATGTTATCGTTGCGGTTATGATAAACCTGATAAAGAATAAGCTGCCGAAGTATGTGAATGCCACATCCTTTGATATACAAGTTCTGACGCCGATGAGAAAAGGAGAGCTGGGAGTGGAACGTTTAAACCAGGTTTTGCAGCAGGCCCTTAATCCGCCTTCCGGCGATAAAAAAGAGAAAGAATACCATCAGAATATCTACCGGGAAGGGGACAAGGTCATGCAGATTAAGAATAACTATCAGCTGGCCTGGGAGGTTAAGAACCAATTAGGAATCGCCGTTCAATCCGGTACCGGTGTATTTAACGGAGATGCCGGTGTCATAAAGGAAATAAATTTATTTTCGGAGCATTTACTCGTGGAATTTGACGATAACCGTCTTGTTGATTATGCATTCAGTCAATTAGATGAACTGGAGCTTGCCTATGCGGTCACCATTCATAAATCGCAGGGCAGTGAATATCCGGCGGTTATTTTGCCGATTCTTGACGGACCGCGGCTGCTATTTAACCGTAATCTTCTTTATACGGCAGTAACACGGGCCAAAAAATGTGTTACCATTGTGGGCAGTGAACAGATGCTGCAGTTTATGATAGATAATAAGAGCGAGCAGAACCGGTATTCCGGACTCTGTGAGAGAATTAAAGAGCTGAGGTAATGCACGAAATGNNAGTAACCACGAAATGGCATCCTGATAGAGGAAGGTAAATTAATAGTGCATTTTTTGGAAATATGGGGTATAATATTATAAATTACAATTTGAATTGGGGGAAATTGCTATGTCTACGACATCCTTGGTTATTATGGCAGCTGGAATGGGAAGCCGTTTCGGAGGAATTAAACAATTGGAACCGGTAGGTCCAAGCGGCGAGATTATTATGGATTATTCCATTTACGATGCGATAGAGGCAGGATTTAATAAGGTTGTATTTATCATCCGTAAAGATTTAGAGAAAGATTTTAAAGAAGTGATTGGGAACCGTATTGAAAAGCTGATTCGGGTCGAATATGTATTTCAGGATCTGGACGATCTGCCGGATGGGTATAAAAAACCGGAAGGCAGGACAAAACCCTGGGGAACGGGGCAGGCCATATTATGCTGCAGAGATATTGTGAAAGAGCCCTTTGCGGTAATCAATGCAGATGATTACTACGGGAAGGAAGGCTTTCATAAAATTTATCAGTTTCTTAATACACCCTCCTATCAGGAGAATCAATATTGTATGGCCGGCTTTATCCTGGGGAATACGCTCAGTGATAACGGCACGGTTACGCGTGGTGTATGCAAAGGCGAGAACGGAGTTCTTAAAAGTATTGTTGAGACCTCCGGAATTAAGAAGGAGGGCGACTATGCCACAGCGAAAGATAAGGATGGCAATGACATCATCTTAGACCTTCACAGCCTGGTATCCATGAATATGTGGGGATTTAAGCCGGGGCTTTTCGCAGAGATGGAAAAGGGGTTTGTTGAATTTCAATCAAAGCTTCCCGAGGAGGATCAGTTGAAGAAAGAATATCTGCTTCCCGAGGTTGTTGGGGATTTGATTAAGCGTCAGCTTGCCGAGGTTACGATTCTTAAGACAGAGGATCGCTGGTTTGGCGTGACCTATCGGGAAGATAAGGAAACTGTCGTAAAATCATTTCAAGATTTAGTGGACCAGGGTGTTTATCCACCGAAGCTTTTTCCATCGTATAGGAAATTGCGTCCTATACGATAAAAAACGCTCCGCTAAGGATGCACACTCGCGCGTAAGGTAAGGGAGATCAAGTTGTTTCAAACAATTCTGGATATGATTTATCCGCCCAGATGTCCTATTTGCGGGAAAATTATAATTCCTAAAAAGAATAAAATCTGTGATCCATGCAGAGCTAAGCTGCAATATATTACGGAGCCCCGCTGTAAAAAATGCAGCAAACCGATCGAGCAGGAGGAAAAGGAATTCTGTAGTGACTGTGAGCGCAGAGATTTTCATTTTACAAAGGGGTATGCAGTATGGATCTATGATGAAGCTATGAAGCGTTCTATCGCAGGCTTTAAATATTACAACAAACGGGAATATGCAGATTTCTATATTGAGGAATTGCTTCGTATCTATGGGGATAAAATCAGAAAATTTTCTCCGGATGCGATTGTTCCAATCCCCTTACATCGCAGTAAGTATCGGGCGAGAGGATATAATCAGGCGGACGTTCTTGCGTGTGGACTGGGAAAAGGACTTCATTATCCGGTACTCTCTAATTTGCTTGTCCGGAACAAAAAAACACTGCCGCAAAAGCAGCTCAGTGACAGGGAGCGTCTCCGTAATCTACAGGAGGCATTTGCCTATAATAAAACTGTGGCAGTGCGTTTTCATAAGGAACTAGATAGGATTTTATTGGTGGATGATATTTTTACTACCGGCAGTACCATCGAAGCCTGTACGAATGTATTAATATCCAATGGCGTAAAAGATATCCGGTTTATAACCTTATGCATAGGAAGAGGCTATTAGGTGAATGGAAGCGCAAAAAAGCTGCGCAGAAATGAGGGAGAATATGGATGTTAGAAATTGTAAAAGTTGCGGAAAACTGTTTAATTACTTATCGGGACCTCCTCTGTGCCCGAGATGCATGAAAGCACTGGATGAAAAGTTTGAGCAAGTGAAGGAATACATATATGATCATCCCAAGGTTGATATGCAGGAGGTATCCGAGGTTTTTGATGTTCCGATTCCACAGATAAAGCAATGGATACGGGAAGAAAGACTGGCCTTTTCGGAGGATTCTATGATCGGACTGGAATGTGAAAGGTGCGGTGCTACGATACGGACCGGACGCTTTTGCAAATCCTGTAAAGATAAAATGGCAAAGGGGTTGTCCGAATTATATCCCGAAGCAAAGCCGGTGGAAAAATCGAAGGATCCCAGAGAGAATCCCAGAATGCGTTTCTTAAATAATGATATTTAATGAATAAGGTAAGGCAGGTGCCCTACACTAACCGAATTCCTTCCTCGGTTATGGTAATGGTACCTGCCTTATATAATCTTCCGATTGCCCGCTTGAAGCTGTTTTTACTTAAATTAAACTCTGATTTTATCTGGTCCGGATCGGACTTATCATGGTAGGGAAGAAATCCGCCGGATTCTTTTAATCTTTCCATTATAATCACGGCATCAGCATCCATCTGCACGTAAGACTTTTCCCTGAGGCTTAAGGTAAGCTTGCCGTCTTCCCGGACAGTGGTGACCCGTCCGTGTATGATTTCCCCGACCTGGACGGGAACAAAGATTTCATTCTTTGGTATCATGGCGGAATATTTATTATCCACGGCAACAAATACTCCGAAGGAGTCAATGATCTCATATACGATTCCGGTAACGGTATCATCCTTCCGGTAAGGGGAGGCTGTGGAAAGTAAATGATATACCTTCATCGTTGCACAGAGGCGGCTGCTTTTGTCCAGGTATAGGGTGACGAGAATGCGGTCGCCCTCTTTGACCTTAGCGGTTTGCTCCTTGTAGGGAAGGAAAAGATCCTTCATCAGTCCCCAATCCAGGAAAGCACCTACTTTATTTACCTGTTTAACTTCAAGTACAGCCAATTCTCCGATGGTAACCGGCACTTTAGCAGTGGTTGCAATTTCACGGTCTTCCGAATCCCGGTATAGAAATACATTCAGCCTGTCGCCGACAGCGGCTCCCTCCGGGGCTTCCTTCTGCGGCAGCAGAATACTGTGTTTTCCGTCAGTCCCGGCTTCTCCAAGATAGAAACCAAAATCCGTTTTCTTTATTACTTCTAAGGTTTGATATTTTCCTAATTCTATCATACAATTTCCTTTCTGGTGGTAGATACTATTTTTAATAAGTGGTAACTTTCTTTGGACACGGTTCCTTTGAGTGAATAAAATAAATGCCTAGCGCAAGGAGTGAAATTCAACAACGGCATAAGGCTTGTCATCCGTGCCACATAAGGCAACGGTGAACTGTTTCCCATCCGTCGCTGTTTTTGGTATAATCGTATCACCGAGGACTGCCTGCTTTCTATATTCCACACGCAGGCTGGAAATTTTAAATTCCTCCGGCAGAAATTCCTCAGCCATTTTAATGTATTGCCCATTGTTTACATGGTTATACGAATCAATATTCGATTTGATGACCGAAAAAGAAGGATGGGTTATGGTAACCTTGGGAACGGCTATTTTCCGATCTGCATATTCCATCGGATAGGGTGGCTCTATTTCGTAGCCGGCATGATCCTCTCCGATTTTCGCGGGGCGGCAGGTTAAGGTGTCCATGTAAACCCAAATGGAATTTGCGGAAATAAGGACCTTATCCTTTCTATCCTTTATAATGAAATTACGATATCCATAGCAGCCCTTAAAACCGTAAGCCCAGGTCCCGATCGTAATATAGTCCCCAAGATGAATTGGTTGATGAAGCTGCACCTGCCAGCTGTTTAAAATCCATGCACGATTTATGGATTGCAGATACTCCAGACCGATATTCAGATCCTCGGACTGAAAGGTGCTGCAATCCTGAAAATAATTTATAATGGAAGCAATATCCAAAACGTCTTTTTGATGATTGACTTCACTATAACGTACTCTGCTGTTAAAAGTATACATAATTCTCCGCCTTTCTCTAAAGTCTTCTCCATTTCTGTATTATTATAGCATTATTTCTAATTTTTATATAGCGGTTTTTGAATAGTCATTTGAGCTTTTGGAAAAATACTAGAATTAGAAGAAATAATTTGTTATAATAAGTTTGTCTTAAAAAAAGCCAGAATGCAATACCCGGACGGGATGCATTATGGCTCTATACTTTAATGAGAAAAGCGGAATCGACACTATTTACAAATAATGAGGCGAAAATATTTAAATTCTTACATCAATAGTTTGGCCCAGATTCGGCTGGACGGACTGCTCCATCATTTTAATCATGCCTTGTCCCAGCTGATCAATGGTATCTAAGCTCTTTGAGAGAACTGCTACGCCGACGGTTATACTATTGACGGGCTGATTGATAGTGGTAGGTAATTCTGCAATATCCATGCTATTTTTGCTCCTTTTTCATTTGTGACTTAGATACAGATTTTTTTATCCATAGGTACTATACTATACCAAGCGATTAAATATTATCTTATTACTATGATACCATAATTGATAGAAAATGCAAAGAAAAACGAAAGCGGTTATTTTGAATCCTTTCGATTACAGGTTACTGTTCACACCCTAATAAAGTCTATCCTATGATTTNNGGAGCCAAAGTACCGACGAATGCAAATACTCCTTATCGGATATCATTTGTCGAAATCGTAACATGGTATACAGGATAGGTGTGAACAGTAACGCTTATAGAGTTTGCGTCTGCGCGGTATCCGCAAACTCCGTGATCCATAAAAAGCCGTGCAGAAATGAGGTAGGATATGACATATGATGTTATTATTATTGGTTCCGGTCCGGCAGGCTTAGCGGCGGCAATATATGCAAAAAGGTCAGAGCTTACGATGCTTGTGATTGAGAAAGCTGCAATCAGCGGCGGACAAATTATAAATACGTATGAGGTAGACAATTATCCCGGATTTATGGGAATTAGCGGTTTTGATCTGAGCATGAAATTCAGAGAGCATGCCGACAAATTAGGAACGGAATTTGTAACCGGTGAAGTGAAGGAATTTCGCCTTGACGGCGATACGAAAGTGATTACTCTTGATGACGGGACCATATATCGGGCCAAAGCGGTGATTATTGCAACAGGCGGAGTTCCGAGGCATTTGCATGTTGAAGGGGAAGAAAAGCTCTCCGGTATGGGGGTATCCTACTGCGCAACCTGTGACGGTGCCTTCTTTAAAAATAAGACAGTTGCGGTAGCCGGCGGCGGTGATGTTGCGGTGGAGGACGCTATATTTCTGGCCCGGATTTGCAAAAAGGTATATGTGGTTCACAGAAGGGATCAGTTCAGAGCCAAGAAAAGCCTTGCCACAAAGCTTCTTTCCATGGAAAATGTTACGGTATTGTGGGATAGTGTAGTGGAAAAAATTAATGGTAAGGAAGCAGCGGAATCGATTAGTATCAAGAATGTGAAGACAGGGGAAAGAAGTACTTTGGAAGTATCCGGTGTGTTTATAGCAGTAGGATATATTCCAAATTCGGAGATATTTAGAAATGTGGTTGCTACCGATGACAGAGGATATATCATAGCGGGGGAGAACAGCGAGACAAATGTACCGGGTATTTTTGCTGCGGGAGATGTCAGAACCAAAGGTTTGCGGCAGATTATTACGGCAGCCTCCGATGGTGCTGTAGCAGTTACAGCAGTAGAAAAGTATCTAAATGATAAATAATTAAAAAATTTTTTCAAAAACTTCTTTATAAGCCTTATTCTTTATTGACACATTGTGACAGTTTTGTTATAATTACCTCAACAAATTTAATAATTTCGTAACATCTGAAGAAAACATAGAAAAGATATACTTACAATAAACGGATGAAAAAAGTAATTTCATTACTTAAAATACTTGGGGGGTAATATACATGCGCAAAGATAAGGCTTTAAAGGCCGTAATTGGTCTTGCATCCTTAGGACTGCTTTTAGGAATACCTTCAGAAACTGCTCGTGCAGAGAGTTCGGTATCTGCAGAACAGGGGGTTGCCGGGATAACTTATTCACTTGATAATTATTATGTTTCTGTGGCAGATCATGAGCCGGAAGAAGCAGAGGAAACACTATCATCCATATTAAAGACAGAGGTCTTATCGCCTTATCGTAATTTGGGAGTTTCCATTGCGGATAATTATGTTAATATCCGAAAAGAGCCTTCCACAGAAAGTGAAATTGTAGGTAAATTATATCGGGGTTGTGCAGCAGATATACTGGAACGTCTGGAAGGTGGCTGGGTTAAAATCAAATCCGGTGACGTAGAAGGGTATATTGCCTCCAATTATCTTGCCATAGGGAAAGCTGCAGAATCTATGGTGGACGAATATGCGACAAAGTATGCCACCGTGGATACAACAACATTGAACGTAAGGGAAAAGCAATCGACCGATTCGAAGATATTAACGCAGATACCGTTGGGAGAAACCTATGTTGTAGTGAATGAATATGAGAAATGGGCGGAGATCCTCTTAGGTAACGGAGATGATACGCAGAGTGATTTTACCGGTTTTGTTTCCAAGGATCATATCCATATTGATGTAGAATTTAAGTTCGCGATTTCCATAGAGGAAGAGAGGGCAATAAAAAGAGCTCAGGAAGAAGCGGAACGGGCAGAACGAGAGCGAAAGGAAAAACTAGCCAGGGAGAAGGAAGAAAGAAGAAAAGCGGAGGAGGCCGCTAAGAAGGCAGAGCAAGAAAGAAAAGCCGCAGAGAAACAGCGGAACTCTTCAAATAATAGTTCCTCATCCTCATCCTCTTCGTCCTCCCAGGTACCGCCGAAGCCTTCCAAATCCTCCTCGGATGTAGCAGCATTACAGCAGGAAATTGTTAACTATGCACTGAAATTCGTTGGGAATCGCTATGTCTTTGGCGGGACGAGCTTGACCAATGGCGCGGATTGCTCTGGCTTCGTATGGAGGATTTATCAGGACTTTGGTTATTCCATTCCGAGAGTATCTGCGGATCAGGCAGTCTCTGCAGGAAGAAAGGTCAGCCTGGGGGAACGTCAGCCTGGAGATCTTCTCTTCTATACAAACAGCTCAGGCCGTGTAAGTCATGTAGCAATGTATATTGGCAATAACCGAATCGTACATGCGGCAAATTCCCGTCAGGGTATTATTACATCGCAATATAATTATAGAGATGTTTATACAGTAAGAAGAATTGTTAATTAGTAAAAATCGAGACACTGTTGAAGTTAACTTTGGCAGTGTCTTTTTAGTTTGAGAAAAGAAGAATAAGGTTTTGGCAAATGTCGTTAATTACTGATTGGAAAAGGAAAGATATTATGTTAAAATAAGGATGGATGTTGAAAGAGTAGTTCAGGAAAGGCGATGGTATTTATGATGCAGGAGAAGGTGGAAAGAAGAAGATATAAGAGACTTCCGATTGATCTGCGTCTGGAAGTGGACGAAATTTTTAAACAGGATTATGTGGTATTGAAAGATATCAATGCATCGGTTTATGTATTCGATATTTCAAAAAGCGGAATTGGATTTCTTAGCGAATCGGAGCTTCCCATTGGATATTACTTTAGAGCATTCATTAATCTTGGGGAGGGGGATTTCTTCCGGGTTGTCATCCGGATTGTCAGAGCATTGCCCTCGGAACATCGGAACGTGTATGGTGCAGAATTTGTGGGTTTAGCGCCTTTTCTTGCTGATAAAGTGGATAAATACGAAAAGAAGTTGAATAAACTTGCATAGAATATTAATAATATACATTAAATGAATAGGAAATATGAAATGACAGGCTAATCCGGCAGAATTATCTTTCCTTTGATAATATTCCGGAAATAGCCTGTCATTTCGCATATTAGAGATTAGCTTATGCGAAAGAGGCGGAGAAAAATGTACATCCCCTTCGAATTATGTAATTTAGTTGTTATTCTTTAGAAGGGCACAATATGTTGTAGGCAGTAAATAATTGAATATGTTATATTAATATTCAAAAAATTTAGAAAATTGATTAAATTTGAAAAGATTTTTGTCGTTGCAAATAAAACCAGAACTATCTAAAAGTCCTATTGACAAGATGTGGTATGTGCACTTTGCACAAATTGACCGCCGTGTTTTACATAAAATGTATATTCTTGCAATTTGGCATACATCTTATCAAAAAGTTATCCACAAGTTATTACCGCATAATTTGAATAAAATAAAGTTATACACGGGTTTATCCACATTATCCACATTATTCATCTACCTTTGTCGCATGGATAAATCAGTGTCAATAACGAAAATGCGTTTTGTAACTTATGATAAATCGACAAAATCCTCTGCGCTAATTTTATTTCCCGCTTGACTTTTTAATTGTCGGATAATAAAGAAAAATGATAACAAAGTAACGATAGTTAATTGCAATTTGACGAATAAATAATATCTATGTAACAACAACATGGAATAAAATGTAAGATAGTGATATTTTATGCGATTTCGATTTTTAAGCGCAAGTTGCTTGTCACTTCTTTCGCTCTATGATATAATAAAAGCGTAATGAGCATGCGACCAGGGCTAAAGGTCATGAACATGCTTTTCGTTCATGATACATGATATAGGAAAAGCGTAGTGAGCATGCGATCGGAGCAAAAGATCATGAGCGTGTTTTCTGTTCATGATATAGGAATGAAATCAGCATAGGTATTAGGAATGCTAACAGAAATGTAAAAAGGAGTTGAGGCACGATGCGTTATATCATCAGCGGTAAGAATATTGACGTTACAGAAGGTTTAAAGACAGCTGTTTATGAAAAGATAGGTAAACTGGAAAGATACTTTACTCCTGATACGGAAGTGCATGTAACACTTAGTACAGAAAAAGAAAGACAGAAGATTGAAGTTACGATACCGGTGAAGGGAAGCATTATCCGGGCAGAGCAGGCGAGCAACGATTTGTATGTTTCCATTGATTTGGTAGAAGAGATTATTGAACGTCAGTTAAGAAAGTATAAAAACAAGATTATTGATAATAAGCAAATGGCTTCCAATTTTAATCAGAAATATATAGATGATGAGTATGAGGAAGACGATACCATTAAGATTGTTAAGACAAAGAAATTTGCGATTAAGCCAATGGACCCGGAGGAAGCATGCGTTCAGATGGAACTGCTGGGACATAGCTTCTTCGTATTTCGGAATTCTCAAACGGATGAAGTGAATGTTGTTTATAAAAGAAAAGGCAACACCTATGGTCTCATTGAGCCAGAATATTAATAGGCTTTATAAAGCTGAAATTAGATTTTAGCAGTATATGATTGGAAAAGATTAAGGTTTTTAGTATTATTCATATAAGAGCAACAAGGTGCAAACTGTCTCCGGTATATCTTTGCCGGGGGCGGTTTTTGATTCCGGATAAGCGTATTCCTATAATAATCCTTTTTCACAATGATTTACCTATGGATACATCGGTGATAGAAGTAAAAATAAGTTGAATAGTAAGGAGGTAAATGTTACAATACAAGGTGAATGATTGTTTATATTAAATGGAACAGTACAGGAGTGAATAATTATGGGATTAATAGAGAAGATATTCGGGACTCATAGTGAACGGGAAGTCAAGCGGGTCTTACCAATCGTTGATAGAATTGAAGCCCTCGAACCAGATATGGAGAAGCTTTCGGATGGAGCTTTGCGGGGAAAGACAGATGAATTTAAAAATAGACTAAAAAATGGTGAAACATTAGATGATTTACTTCCGGAGGCTTACGCTGTTGTCCGGGAGGCTGCAAAGAGAACCCTTGGAATGAAGCACTACCGCGTACAGCTGATTGGTGGCGTTATCTTGCATCAGGGACGAATCACAGAGATGCGTACCGGTGAAGGTAAGACCCTGGTGGCGACCTTACCGGCTTATCTTAATGCTCTGGAAGGGGAAGGCGTGCATATTGTAACCGTCAATGATTATCTGGCAAAGCGTGATGCGGAATGGATGGGGAAGATCCATGAGTTCCTTGGCTTAACGGTAGGCGTTATCCTGAATAGTATGGACAAGGATGAGCGCAGGGAAGCCTATGCATGCGATATCACCTATGCTACGAACAATGAACTGGGTTTTGATTATCTGCGGGATAATATGGTTATCTATAAGGAACAGCTGGTGCAGCGTGAGCTTCATTACGCGATTATTGATGAGGTGGACTCTGTTTTAATTGACGAAGCAAGAACACCTCTGATTATTTCCGGACAAAGCGGTAAATCGACCGAATTGTACCGGGTGTGTGATATTCTTGCAAGACAGCTGGTAAAAGGAAAGGAAAGCGCAGAGCTTACCAAGATGGCCGCTCTTATGAAGGAAGAAATCGAAGAGGAAGGCGACTTTGTTGTTGATGAAAAGGAAAAGAATGTTAATCTGACCGAGGAAGGCGTTAGGAAGGTCGAGGATTTCTTCCATATTGAGAACCTGGCAGATCCGGAGAATCTTGAGATACAGCATAATATCATACTTGCCCTCCGGGCGCATAATCTGATGTTCCGGGATAAGGATTATGTGGTTAAGGATGACGAGGTTTTGATTGTCGATGAGTTCACCGGCCGCATCATGCCGGGCAGACGCTACAGCGACGGCTTGCATCAGGCAATTGAAGCAAAAGAGAACGTTAAGGTAAAAAGAGAAAGTAAGACACTGGCAACGATTACGTTCCAGAATTTCTTTAATAAATATAAAAAGAAATGCGGTATGACCGGTACTGCTTTAACAGAGGAGCAAGAGTTCCGAGAAATCTATGGGATGGATGTAATTGAGGTTCCGACGAACCGACCTGTGATTCGTATTGACCAGCAGGATGCTGTTTATAAGACAAAGCATGAGAAGCTGAATGCGATTATTCAAGAGATTATCGCATCCCATAAGAAAGGCCAGCCGGTTTTGGTTGGTACTATAACAATTGAGGCATCCGAAGAAATCAGCTCCATGTTAAAGAAACATAATATACCACATAAGGTATTGAATGCAAAATTCCATGAGATGGAAGCGGAAATTATTGCAGATGCCGGGCAGCTGGGCGCGGTAACAATCGCAACCAATATGGCCGGACGTGGTACGGATATTAAATTAGGCGAAGGTGTAGTAGAGGTTGGCGGATTAAAGATTATCGGAACGGAGCGCCATGAGGCAAGACGTATTGATAATCAGCTTCGCGGACGTGCCGGAAGACAGGGAGACCCGGGGGAATCCCGTTTCTATATTTCGCTGGAAGATGATCTGATGCGTTTGTTTGGGTCGGAGCGCCTAATGAATATATTTAACTCCTTGGGTATCCCGGAAGGCGAACAGATCGAGCATAAGATGCTTTCCAATGCGATTGAAAAAGCGCAGGAGAGGATCGAGAGCAATAATTTTGGTATCCGTAAGAATTTGCTGGAATATGATCAGGTTAATAATGAGCAAAGAGAGATTATCTATGAGGAACGTAGAAGAGTATTGAACGGGGAAAGCATGCGGGATACAATTTACCGTATGATTACAGATACCGTAGAGGAGTGTGTGGGCTCCTGTATCGGCGATGACCAGCCGTCAGCTGACTGGGATATTGCAGAATTAAATAATCTGCTGCTTCCGATCATTCCGTTACCTGCCATCAAGCTATCGGATGAGCAGAAGAAGCATATGAAAAAGAATGATCTGATGCAACAGCTTAAGGAGCAGGCGGTTAAGCTTTATGAAGCCAAGGAAGCAGAATTTCCGGAGGTTGAGCATATCCGTGAGCTGGAGCGTGTCATATTGCTGAAGGTAATTGACAGCAAGTGGATGGATCATATCGACGATATGGATCAGCTACGCCAGGGAATTGGTCTTCAGGCATACGGACAACGGCAGCCGATTATAGAATATAAGTTTCAGGGCTATGAAATGTTTGAGGCAATGACCGCATCCATTCGAGAGGATACCGTGAGGGCTTTAATGCATGTCCGTGTAGAGCAGAAGGTGGAAAGAGAAGAGGTTGCGAAAGTTACCGGTACCAACCGTGACGACAGCGTTGCCAACACTCCAGTAAAAAGAGCCGGTAAGAAGATACAGCCGAACGATCCATGCCCATGCGGAAGCGGTCGTAAATATAAGCATTGCTGCGGAAGAAATGTATAAATATTGTCGGATTAATTTGTTACTGTTCACACCCCCAATAAAGTCTATAATATAATAAAAGCGTAATAAGGAAATGCAAGCTCGCTTGCAATTTCCGAGTGGAGCAAAAGATCATGANNATAACATGGTATACATGTCGGGTGTGAATAGTAATGTTAATAAAAAATAATGTATTTTTATAATTAGGTATTGCATTTTTATTAAACGAGATATATAATAAGTTGAAAGAGGTGGTATAGTGGTAGAGTTAGATCAGTATAAATATACACTGAGCACATATGAACAACCATTAAACGAAATGGGGGATTCACTTTGACCTTGCCGATAAAAATAATCGGATTAAGGAAATAGAACAAATCATGGAAGAACCCGGTTTTTGGGATGATGCCGATAAGACGCAGGCTCTGATGAAGGAATTAAAGAATCTGAAGGATACAGTTGAGACCTTTCATCAGCTTAAAACCAGATATGAAGATGTTGAAACGCTGATTCAGATAGGGTATGAAGAAAATGATCCGTCGCTTTTACCTGAGGTCAGTGAAGCTATGGACGAATTTATTCAGAGAATGGAAGAGCTGAAGCTGAAAACGTTACTTTCTGAAGAATATGACAGATGCAATGCGATTCTTACTCTGCACGCAGGCGCAGGGGGAACCGAAAGCTGTGATTGGGCCGGTATGCTTAGCCGTATGTATCAGAAATGGGCGGATAAGAAAGGCTTTCAGGTCGAAATTCTGGACTTTTTGGATGGCGAGGAAGCAGGGCTGAAATCGATTACAATGGAGATCAATGGCTATAATGCTTATGGTTATCTGAAATCAGAACGAGGCGTTCACCGGCTGGTACGAATCTCACCGTTTAATGCGGCAGGGAAGAGGCAGACTTCCTTCGTTTCCTGCGATGTTATGCCGGACATTGAAGAGGACACCGGAATCGAAATTGATGAGAAGGATTTAAGAATTGATACCTATCATTCCAGCGGTGCAGGCGGTCAGCATGTTAACAAGACTTCCTCCGCGGTGCGTATTACGCATATTCCTACCAATATCGTTGTTCAATGCCAGAATGAACGATCCCAGTTGCAGAACAAGGATAAAGCAATGAAAATGTTGAAAGCAAAGCTATATCTGTTGAAGCAGCAGGAGAATCAAGAGAAAATCTCGGATATTCGGGGGGAAGTTAAGGAAATTGGATGGGGCAATCAGATCCGGTCCTATGTTATGCAGCCTTATACGATGGTAAAAGACCATAGAACAAACGAAGAAATCGGAAATGCGAACAGTGTTTTAGATGGTAATATTGATCCATTTATTAATGCATATCTTATATGGAACGCGCAAAAGAAAAGTGAAGTAATTTCATAGGAGGGGTTACAATGCAAAGTACAAAACAAGCAATATTTAAGCTTGGGGATGAAAGTTACGGATTGGATATCATGAATATTAATTCAATTGAGAAGCCGGTTCCTATTGAAAAAGTTGCAAATTCTCCGGCAAATATGAAAGGCATGATTTGGTTGCGCGGAGATAAGCTTCCCGTATACAGCCTTCGGAAAAAATTCGGGCTGGAGGAGAAGCAAGCAGATGAGGATACAAGATTCATGGTAACCAACTCCAATGGAATAACGATCGCTTATGAAGTGGATAAGATGGAGGAAATTACTGCATTTGAAGGAGAAGATATACTTGATGTACCGCCGCTGGTTAAGAACAAAGACACCTCTTATATGAAAGCAGTAATAAAAAGCAATGACCGCTTATTCATCCTTATGGAGATTGACGGTATTTTATCCGAGGATGAGCAAAGCAGGATAAAAGCAATGCTTGTGTAATAGGATACTGCTTGTGATTTGTAAATAAATGGAGGAATAAAGGAAAGTATATGAAAAAGAAAATAATTGGATTGCTATTTTTAGCAATGATGATGACCGGAATCTTAGCAGCATGCGGAACCAAAGAAGAAAATGATACCGGGAATCAGGAGAATAATGCGGAGACTGGCGAGCAGCCGGATACGGAAGAAAGTAAAACCATTATTGTCGGTACGGAAGCCGGATTTGCACCTTACGAATATATGGAGGGCAATGAGGTTGTCGGTATAGATATGGATATTGCACACGCAATCGCCGATTCTCTGGGAAAAGAGCTTGTTATTAAAAACATGGATTTTGACGGAGCGTTAATGGCTGTGCAAAATGGTACCATTGATTTTGTCGCTGCAGGTGTTTCGGTAAGCGAGGACCGGCAGAAGGTGATGGATTTCTCCGAGAATTATGTGAATTCCACCGAAGTAGTCGTTGTGAACAAAGAAAATCCGACTGTGGCAAGCGTAGATGATCTTGCGGATAAAATAATCGGTGTACAGCAGGGAAATATTGCTGACTTCTATGTAGAACAAAATGTGGAAGCGAAGAAAATCAAACGTTATACGAAATTTGCCCAGGCTGCACAGGATCTTTTAAATGGTAAAATCGATTGTATTGTTATGGATCAATATCCTGCGCAGGAGCTGGTAGATTCCAACAGCAAACTGACGATCCTTGATGGAACTTTATTTGAAGATAATTATGCAATTGCTGTACAAAAAGGAAATCAGGAATTATTAGACCAAATTAATACGGTAATTGAGCAGTTAAAAAAGGATGGCAAGATCGAAGAGTTTACTGCAAATCATACAAGTAAGTAAGCTTTAAAGCTGCTGTGAATCATGCGAATGGAGCAGAATTGCAGATGTAGAACCTTGCAAAACATGAGTAGGGGCTGTTTATACGAAGGAAACAGCTCCTATTTTCATGATGTGCAAAAAGCTGTGCAGAACGGAAGAGAATATAGAAGTAAAATGAAGGTTAGGAAGTTCTACATCCGATTGTATATATTAAATTTCGCATTATAACAATATAGATTAGGCCGATAAATTTTATATTCATAGATGCGGATGAATAGGAGGCAGGAGGTAATAAATTGAGTTGGGCAGAGGAATTGTATCAATCCTTTTACAATGCTATCGTACCGGACAGGCGCTATTTAGCCTATTTGGATGGTTTGAAGGTAACGCTGTTGATTTCGTTTTTTGCGATTCTCTTGGGAATTGCAATTGGTACTCTTGTTGCGGTTTTGCGTGTAACTGCGACGAATTATAAGATGAAGTGGCTGAATGTCATATGCAGTATTTATACGAATGTGATCCGGGGAACCCCTTTGATGGTACAGCTATTAATTATATATAATCTTATTTTTACATCGAGAAATACGAATGAGTTGGTTGTAGGTGCTGTTTGCTTTGGTATTAACTCCGGAGCATACGTATCCGAAATCATCCGGGCAGGGATTGAATCCATCGACCGCGGGCAGATGGAAGCCGGAAGATCGCTAGGACTTGATTATCTGCAGACCATGCGTCTGATTGTCTTACCGCAGGCGGTCAAGAATATTCTTCCAGCCCTGGGCAATGAATTTATTACACTGATCAAAGAGACCTCCGTTGCAAGTGTTATTGCGGTTACGGATTTAACGAAAGCGGCGCAATATGTCGGCTCCAGAACCTGGGATATCCTTCCGCCGCTGCTGATTGCGGCTGCCTGCTATTTAATCATGGTACTGGGATTTTCCAGGCTGTTATCTGTCTTTGAGAGGAGGTTATCAAAAGGTGATCGTCATTAAAAACTTAAAAAAATCCTTTGGGGATCATATGGTCTTAAACGGAATC
>DOWG01000275.1:428-1478 GCA_003519685.1 Lachnospiraceae bacterium | reverse complement strand
TGTCCCCGGTTAAGTTAGGTCTTATGACAAAGAAAGAGGCAAATCGCAAGGCATTGGAGCTATTAGACAGAATCGGACTGACCGAGAAAGCCGATGCTTATCCAAACCAATTATCCGGCGGGCAGAAGCAGAGAATAGCAATCATCCGGGCACTGGCCATGAACCCGGATATGATGCTGTTTGATGAGCCTACCTCCGCTTTGGATCCGGAAATGGTAGGAGAGGTGTTAGATCTTATGACACAGCTGGCCGAAGAGGGTATGACCATGGTTGTCGTGACACATGAGATGCAATTTGCGAAGAAGGTGGCGACCAGAGTTTTATTTATGGATGAGGGAAGGATCGTTGAGCAGAATTCTCCCCGGGAGTTTTTTGAACATCCGACCAATCCGCGCCTGCAGGAGTTCCTGTCAAAGATACTTTAACGTTACTATTCATACCCCTAACAAAGTCTATAGTATGATTTCGACAAATGATATCCGATAAGGAGTATTTGCATTCGTCGGTNNAATCATATCATGGTATACATGGCGGGTGTGAACAGTAACACTTTAACTTCATCATGGAAGAAGCTGCTGCAGCATGTTTTGCGGCAGCTTCTTTTGTAAATACGCTTTTGCTATCTAATTTAACGGTTGCAAACTGCAAAAAGATGTGATAATATATCTCTCTATGAAAGACAGTTGTATTCGTGATACATACAAAAATGGGGTAAGTTTTTCGGAGGTAATAAGGAATGGATGGAGATAAGTATTTTATTGTGAAGGGGAAGGCACTTCCCGAGGTGCTTCTCAAGGTTGTTGAAGCAAAAAGGCTGCTGGATTCGGAACGTGCCATGACGGTGCAGGAAGCGACGGATGCCGTGGAGATCAGCAGAAGCTCCTTTTATAAATACCGGGATGAGATTTTTCCGTTTCATGAAAATACAAGAGGGAAAACAATAACGATTATGCTTCAAATGGATGATCAGCCCGGATTATTATCCCGGGTTTTAAATCAGGTGGCAAAAAATGAAGCCAATATTCTTACGATCCACCAAAGTATTCCGGT
>DOWG01000275.1:0-404 GCA_003519685.1 Lachnospiraceae bacterium | reverse complement strand
GAGTAATATGGGAACGGAAGGATAAGAAAAAGAACTAGATTGCTAGACAAGAATGGAGGAGCAGTAATGATAAATATTGCAGTCTTAGGATATGGTACCATCGGCAGTGGCGTTGTTGAAGTATTAAATACCAATGGTGATAGTATAGCCAAACGGGCCGGGGATCAGATACAGGTGAAATATGTTTTGGACAAAAAAGAATTTCCCGGAGATCCCATTATGGAGAAGATGGTTTGGGATATTCATAGAATTCTGGACGATCCCGAAGTAAAAATTGTTGTAGAGGTTATGGGTGGAGTGGAGCCTGCGTTTTCGTTTGTAAAGGCGGCTCTTTTAAATGGGAAGAGTGTTGTGACCTCCAATAAGGAGCTGGTTGCAAAACATGGTGCCGAGTTACTTGATCT
>DOWG01000277.1 GCA_003519685.1 Lachnospiraceae bacterium | reverse complement strand
GCTCCAATTCACAGTTTCAAGAATTAGGTTGCGAAAAATCCGCAGTTTAGTAAACATAGCCCTTGCTTGATGAAATCTGTCGGTTGGCTTAATACGGTAGATATTATACTTTTATCCTGGCTCAGATTTACTCGTTAATATATCCTAAGAAATTTTCCTTTCTGGTATGACAGAGCCAAAAAACATGAACTCCTCACTCCGTTCGTCAAACATCATGCTTTTTTGTCTCTATACCGAAAGTAAAATTTCTAAGGATATAGAATAACTCGTAAAAATTCGTCATTATAAAAGCATAATATCCACGGTAGATAAGTTCAATGATAGTAGATTTCATCAAGCATGACGCTTATGGCGGGGGTATTTACAGCAGCGAATTGTAAAATATTAACTAGAACTTACAGCGCATCAGAATCGTCTAATGTATAGTCAAAACAATAGCGTGATGTTTGGTATAAAGATTAGGATTTGTAAAAGGATATACTATAGATAAAAACTTATTGCTTTTTAGAAAGTAAAATTTGGCAAAGGAAGCGTGTGTTATGATGAATAGTAAATTGGAACAGCTTGATTACAAGGGAATATTTAAATATTTCGAGGAAATTGCTCAGATACCAAGAGAATCGGGAAATGAAGGAGAAATTAGTAATTATCTGGTATCATTTGCAAAACAGAATAAGTTAGAGTATACTCAGGATTCGGCGAATAATGTGATCATAATAAAGGAAGCAACCCCCGGTTTTGAGCAGGAACCAGGAATTATCCTGCAGGGACATATGGATATGGTTTGCGAGAAAGTGAAAGAGAACACACATGACTTTTTAAAGGATCCCATTAAGCTGATTGTCGATGGTGATGATATTCATGCAGACGGTACGACCCTTGGAGCGGATAATGGAATTGCAGTCGCTTATATTTTAGCTGTTTTATCTGATGAAACACTGAAGCACCCCAGATTGGAGGCTGTCATTACAACAGATGAAGAAGTGGGCATGAAGGGAGCGAGAGCTCTGGATGCTTCCATACTTCAGGGGAAATATATGATCAACCTGGATTCGGAAGAGGAGGGCTATCTTCTATGCAGTTGTGCAGGCGGTATTTCTGCTACAGGCACCCTTCCGGTGAAACGGGAATCCAAGTATGGAAAGAGCATAAAGGTAGCCATCTGCGGATTAAAGGGCGGACATTCCGGTTCGGATATCAATAAGAACAGAAGCAATGCTACGAGGCTTCTGGGACGATTGCTCTTTGATTTGAGAGAAAAATATGGTTTTGACCTGATTACGATGATGGGCGGCTTCAAGGATAATGTAATCCCCCGGGAAGCAGAGGCAGAATTATTTATTTCTGCAGCAAATGAGGAAGCACTGACCAAAGAGTATAACACGATCAAGAGCATCATAGCAGAGATTATGAAGATCTATCAGCAGGAGCTGGCAGCAAGTGAACCGGATCTTGACTTTACCGTGGAGGATCTGGGGAACGATACCTATTCGGTACTGGATGTAAAATCCTTTGAAAAGATACTGTTCTTATTAATAAACATGCCTTATGGCGTGCAGGTTATGAGCGCGGATATTGAAGGATTGGTGGAGAGTTCGTTAAACCTTGGAATCTTCCGTATCGAAGAGGATCATGCAGAGATTCTGCAGCATATCCGAAGCTCGAAGGACAGCTATAAGCATTACCTGAGTGACCGGCTGAACTATATGATTAGCTTTTTAGGCGGAGATTATGTTGTCCGTTCAGAATATCCTGCATGGGAGTTTAAAAAGGATTCTGCCCTGCGGGAGCATTTTAAAAAGGTCTACCGTGAAATGTATGGTAAGGATATGGAAGTAGCAGCGATCCACGCAGGCCTAGAGTGCGGTATCATCTATGAAAAAATGCCCGGCATCGATACGGTATCCATCGGACCGGAGATGGCCGGCGTTCATACTGTGGAAGAAAAGCTTAACATTCTTTCCGCAATTCGTGTGTACAAGTTCTTAGAACAGATTATTAGTGAAAAATTCTAAACATCGGCAGTTTGCTTTGACACCAGGTTACAAAATGGGTAAGCAGACAAGAAATTCCCTTCTTAATAGCAAAGCTTAAGCAGGGAAACAAATTGCAGATAGCTTTGCTGTAAGTGGAATTAGGAGATGAGATGTGAAAATGGACGATTCAAAATATGATTTTGATATGGATCCTGAATTTAGTAAGAATTTTAATGAGAGTATAGAAAAAGTACTCAATGATGCGGATTCGGATGCAATGGAAGTTGCATCAAACGAGCCTACAGAAGAGGAACAAAGCTTGGAGAAAAAGGATAATGAGGACAGAGCAGAAAAATTAGAGGGCGCTTCCGAAGAAAATTTGTCTGCTGCCCATAATTTGGAAGATACTCAGGATTTGATAGATACCACATATGAGGAAGACACTCAGAATTTGATAGATACCTCGTATGAGGAAGACACTCAGGGCTTGACAGATACCCCGTATGAGGAAGATAAGGTCGATGATGAACTCGTAAGTATTAATTTCTCTCTTGCGCAGCAAATCTGTAAGGAACTGGACCAAAGGGCAGAGGAGGAGGACAATACGAAAAAGCACGGCAAGATTTCAAAATGGGTCAAAATCCCTGCGGGGGTTTTGATAGGTTTACTTCTGCTTGTATCCTTTCTGGGTCTGACCAGACCTGGAAATAAACTACTTATGAATATGGGAGTGAACCTGGGAGGTAAAATCTGGACCGTTTGGACCAAGAATTTTAAAAAGGATGCATCCGTAGCGGAAGATACCGATCATTTGGATGCGGAGGATTTAAGTTCCGATGTTCCTGAGATAGATCCCAGCCAGATTGTCTGGCCGGGTGATGCGGGAGAGGGAAGACGAGAGGAAGGTGTCTATAATATCCTTCTGTTGGGAGAAGAGGCAATTGGCTCCGGAAGTTCAAGAGGAAGAACGGACGTAATTATTATCGCAACACTCAATACGAAGACGAAAGAAGTAAAACTTACCTCTATCATGAGGGATACCTTGGTACAGATTCCCGGATACAATGATAATAAGATAAATTCCGCTTATGAAAAGGGCGGGGTGGATCTCTTATACGATGTAATAACCCGCAATTTTAATATTCATTTGGATGGCTGTGTATTAGTTAACTTTGAAAACTTTGAGAAAATTATTGATGAACTTGGCGGTCTTGATATTACTTTGACGAGCGGGGAGGCAAGGTATCTGAATTCTACCAACTATATTTCCAATCCTGCCTATCGCAATGTAAGAGAAGGAAAACAGCATTTAAACGGCAATCAGGTTCTGGGTTACAGCAGGGTTCGAAAGAGAGCGACAATTACTGGGAACAACAATGATTATGGCAGGACGGACCGTCACCGTATCGTTTTGAATGCTATCTTTGAGAAGTATAAAACAAAGAGCAAAGTAGAGCTTGCATCCATCATGTTTAAGCTATTACCAATGATCACAACCGATATCGGAGAAAAAAACTTTGAATTACTGTTAAACAGCTTTATAGAAACCGGAGCAATGGAAATTCAACAATTAAGAATTCCTGCCGATGGTACCTTTAGTGAATCGAAAGTGCGCGGGATGGATGCATTAATTCCTGATTTAGACAAAAATGTAGAGATTCTACATAATTTTATTTTTGGGGAGAACCATACTGCCGGGGAAATAGTAGAAATTAACCAGTAAGACAAATTTGGTGCGCCAATTTGCCTGTCATAGATCATAGGGCTATTGCAAAGCAGTCACGGGGATGTTTTCAATAGTCCTTCTCTGTCTTATACCAATTTACGATATCGGAGGCTTTTTCGGTGATATTACGCCGATTCTTATCATATAATACTATGTCCCGGTTGGAAAAGCCCGGCCGGAGCATAATTTAGATGGTGAGTGATCATTCTATGCGGCAGCAATTCCACTTTCTTAAGTCTGATTTTTGGAACCGGTATTCCTCTCGCGGTCCGGCAAACAATCCGCTATTTGCAGGCCTGATTTATCTCTGCTCTTTTTTCATTGTGATATATATTACCGGTTATGAGCTGAAGCTGCTAGATACACAGCGCATCTTTTTTAATGCCATCAAAGAGGGCATTGACTATGAAGCATTGCGGGATGTCCGGGTGGATGAGGAGCTTCTAAGAAAAGCAGACCATAGGGTGGATGCAGTCTTAAAGCAGAACGAGATTCTGCACAATCACCCCTATATCAATCGAATTGGGTATATCACCTTAGCGATGCTGATTTCCGATTACAATCCGGTTGCCCTGGGTCAGATCGATAATGTTACCTTTTTGCGGGGAATCAATAAAGTCAGTAAAACACAGATTTTTCAGGAGATGTATGGATACTACGATGCCATCCTGTCCGATCTTCGGTATTTTCCTGTGCCGAAGATCGATTCCGAAGAAATGGATGTCCGGTTTGGGGATACCTGGTATGCATTGCGGGAATATGGAGGAAAGCGCAGACATGAGGGAACGGATATCATGGCATGTAATAACGAACGAGGATATTTTCCGGTTGTCAGTATGACCGACGGCGTTGTCGAGAAGCTGGGATGGCTTGAAAAAGGCGGCAATCGCATAGGAATCCGGTCAAAATCCGGGGGATATTTTTATTATGCACATTTGGATTCCTATGCGCCGGGGCTAAGCGCGGGAGACGAGGTCATAGCCGGCGAACTGATTGGTTTTATGGGGGACAGCGGGTATGGCAGTGAAGGCACGATCGGAAAATTTGATGTACATCTGCATGTCGGAATCTATGTGCGGTCGGATAACGGAGATTTTAGCGTAAATCCCTATTGGATTTTGAAGATACTGGAAAGAAATCGAATCAATTATGGGATTTGAAATAAAAACTTTTAT
>DOWG01000323.1 GCA_003519685.1 Lachnospiraceae bacterium | reverse complement strand
GCTATTCTTCCAATGGCTCGCAGTTCTTTTGCGAGACTATTCGCACAAGCAGGCTCTATTTTCACTTGAGTCTCAAATCGAACATAAACAGCCGTCGTCAGCCGGTCTTAGCCAGCCTGAATATATAGAAGGGCCTATTCATGTTTATGATTTTAATGTGACTTATGACATCCATATCATTATTTATCCATGCATAAATTGTGCATATGAAGATTGATAATTATTACGTTTTTATTATTCATGTAAAACAGATTTGTTTTTCACCATGTAATCCACGAGGGAAACAACGGTGAGTATGACGGCAAGATAGATTGCAATCTGCTCCAGCACATTAATTACCGGATGATCAAAATTAAGGATCAGCATTACCGACATGATCATCTGTACGTTAGTTTTAATCTTGCCCCACCAGCTTGCGGCAATCACAACGCCATTGTCCGACGCAACCAGACGGAAACCGCTGATAATAAACTCTCTGGCAATAATGATAAAAACGATCCACGCTGGAATCAATCCGTTTTCTACAAAGCAGATCAGCGCTCCGGATACCAAAAGCTTATCTGCGAGCGGATCCATAAACTTACCAAAGTTTGTTACCAGGTTGTTCTTCCTGGCTAAATAACCGTCTAAAAAGTCTGAAAAAGCCGCTATCAAAAAGATGGCTGCTGCGATGTAATTCCCGTAGGGAATCCCCGGCATCAGGTAAACCACAAGAAATACCGGTATCATTATTACGCGAAACAGGGTAATCTTATTCGGCAAATTCATTCATTTTCACTTCCCTTCACCAATTCTCCTACTAGATCGTAATCCTTTGCTCCGGTTACGACGGCGCGTACGATAGAGCCGGAAATCAATTCCTCCTGTGAAGTCAGGAAGAAGAAGCCGTCCACCTGCGGTGCGTCCATATAGGTGCGACCAATATAGACATTCTCTTCCTCTGTAATCCGCCCTTCGATCAGTACATCAAATGTCTTTCCTACCAGCTCTTTGGTATGGGCAAAGACGATGGATTGCTGTAGCTCCATCAATTCCTGCTGCCTCTGATTCATTACCTTGGCAGATATCTGCGGTTTAAGCTTTGCCGCAGGAGTATTATCCTCCCTGGAATAGGTAAATACGCCGAGACGTTCAAATTTCATAGCATTAACAAATGCTTTCAGTTCCTCATGCTCCTCTTTTGTCTCGGTAGGAAAGCCGGTGATCAAGGTAGTACGAAGAGTGATATCCGGTATTTCCTCCCTTAAACGGGATACGATACGGATTAGGTCCTCCTTAGTTGTTCTTCTTCCCATGGCCTTTAGAATACGGTCCGAAGCATGCTGAATCGGGATATCCAGATAGTGGCAGATCTTCGGCTCCTGCTTCATTACCTCGATCAGCTCCTCTGTAATCTCCTCCGGATAGCAATAGAGAATTCGAATCCAAGCAATTCCGTTGATTTTACATAGGTTTTCCAAAAGCTTTGGAAGCGCCTTTTCCCCATAGAGATCTTTCCCATACAGCGTGGTTTCCTGAGCGACCAGAATAAGCTCCTTCACTCCCTGCTCTGCCAGATAAGCAGCTTCCTCTAATAAGTCTTCCATCGGGACACTGCGGTAGTTTCCGCGTACCTTTGGAATAATGCAGTAGGTACAATGCTTATCACAGCCTTCAGCAATCTTTAAATAGGAAGAATAGGTACCGGAGGTAAGAACCCGCTTTGATTTTACCTTCGGAATGCGGTCAATATCTTCAAAGCGCATCGGCTTTTTTCCCTCCCGCAATTCTTCCATAACGCCCAGGATTGCATCAAAGCTTGCGGTACCCAGCAAAGCATCCACTTCCGGAATTTCCTCTAGAATTTCCTCCTTATACCGCTCTGCCATACAACCGGTTACGATAAGAGCCTTTAAGTTCCCGATCTTCTTATATTGTGCCATTTCAAGTATCGTATTAATACTTTCCTGTTTGGCATCATTAATAAAGCAGCAGGTATTCACAATAATAATATCCGCTACCTGTTCGTCATCGATAATCTGATATCCATTGTCTTTCAGGATACCAAGCATATTTTCACTGTCTACAAGGTTTTTGTCGCAGCCTAAAGAAACAAAAAATATATTCATTGAAACCTCCGTATTGTATATAACTTTGATTTAAGTGCCAAAAGCCTTCCTAACAAATCGGCTTTTGATTCTTAAATCAACTTTTAATTGCAAAAACCATTGTAACAGTTTTTATAAAAAAATGAAACATGAAATTCACGCAAATACAAACCCAAATCACCGAACTGACTGAACGCAATTGTTCATCAGCATCGCTATGGTCATCGGACCAACGCCTCCGGGAACCGGGGTAATAGCACTTACCTTCGGGAGAACATCTGCGTAATCCACATCACCGCAAAGCTTATTATTTTCATCCCGATTCATGCCGACATCAATAATGACTGCCCCATCCTTAACATAATCCTTTGTTATAAATTTCGCCTTTCCGATGGCTACGATCAGGATATCTGCACGTTTTGTAACCTCTTTCAAATTCTTCGTCCGGGAATGACATATCGTGACGGTAGCATTCTCACGGAGCATCAGCATCGCCATCGGTTTTCCAACGATATTACTTCTGCCTATGATCACACACTCTTTTCCTTCTATTGCAATTCCGGAACGTTTTAATAACTCTATAATACCTGCCGGTGTGCAGGATACAAATCCCTTTTGGCCGATACTTAAGGCGCCGACACTCTGCGGGTGGAAGCCATCCACATCCTTTGCCGGAGAAATCGTCCGGATCACCTTATTTTCATCAATATGCTTCGGAAGAGGAAGCTGAACCAGGATGCCGTTTACTGCAGGATCCTGATTTAATTTATTCACCAAAGACAGAAGCTCCGCCTCGCTGGTACTTTCCGGCAGCTCATACGCCAAGGAATGAATTCCGACATAAGCGCAGGCCTTCTTCTTATTTCCAACATAAACAGATGAGGCCGAATCATTACCAACCTGTACAACCGCCAGCGTAATCTGTATGCCTTTCTTCTGAAGCTCCTCGACCTCCTTCTTCAATTCATCCTTTATATCCGCCGAAATTTTCTTACCATCAATTATCAGTGCCATAATATTTTTCAACCTACTTTCCTATTCCTTCAATTTGTTACTTAATAACACTCTTATTCTAATCCATTCATCCTGATATCTCAAGAAATATTAACCATTCGATTGCAAATGTTACAAAAACCGAAGCAGATGGATAGTAAAAACGATATAAGATTTCGCATACCCCATGATGATATCCTACCGATAATTTGTACCAACTCTATTTCGTTAACTTTATTTTCAGTCAAGTGTTGT
>DOWG01000131.1 GCA_003519685.1 Lachnospiraceae bacterium | reverse complement strand
TGAATAGTAACAATAACAAAGCTACAGGGAAATGAGGAGAAGTATGAAAAACATGACTTTATCTGCAATTGCCAGGGCCTGCAACGGGCAGCTGGTAGGAGAAAAGGACTGTGCAGGAAAGGAAGCCGCCGGCGTGGTATTGGATTCCAGGTTGGTGAAAAAAGATTATCTCTTTCTTGCAACCGTCGGCGAACGGACGGACGGCCATAATTTTATCGATGATGTCTTTGAAAAAGGGGCCCTTGCCGTCGTGTGTGAAAAAGCACCGGCAGAGCCAAAGGGACCCTATATACTGGTTCAAAATAGCTTTGAAGCGCTAAAATGCATTGCCAAATGGTATCGTATGCAGCTGGACGTCAAGGTGATCGGGATTACCGGAAGCGTCGGCAAGACCAGCACCAAGGAATTTATCAGCAGTGTCCTTGCGCAAAGGTACACCGTCTTAAAAACCGAGGGTAATTTTAATAATGAGGTCGGCCTGCCTCTTACCATCCTTAAACTCCGTGACCATCATGAGGTCGCTGTTCTGGAAATGGGAATCAGTAATTTCGGAGAAATGAACCGGTTAAGTGAAATCGCGAAACCGGATATCTGTGTTATTACCAATATCGGCCAATGCCACTTGGAGAATCTGGGTTCCAGACAGGGTATTCTTAAAGCAAAGTCCGAGATCTTTAATTATATGAATGAAAATGGCCGTGTGTGCATCAATGGTGATGATGATATGCTGCTTACTATCAAATCTGTGAAAGGCAAAAAACCGATAAAATTCGGATTTCATCCCTCCAATGATGTCTATGCTACAGATGTAGTCAGTCAGGGATTATTGGGAAGCACCTGCCGGATTCATGTAAATGATAAGGAATTCCAGGCACACATCCCTCTTCCCGGGGAGCATATGGTACATAATGCAATGGCGGCAACTGCAGTAGGTACCTTGCTGCACTTGACCTGTGAAGAAATTGCAGAGGGAATCAAAGCGGTACAATCCGTTCATGGAAGAAGCAACATCATACAGCACAAGAAATATACGATAATCGATGATTGCTACAATGCGAATCCGGTATCCATGAAGGCTGCCCTTGACCTGCTTTCCATGGCAGATACAAGAAAGACAGCAATTCTTGGTGATATGAATGAACTGGGAAGCAAAGAACAAGATTTTCATAAAGAGGTCGGTTCCTATGCGGCCGCTGCCGGTGTGGATGTCTTAGTATGTATAGGAAAGCTTGCAAAGAATATGTATGAGGGCGCTTTGCATGCCAATTTTATCGGCAGTCTATTTTATTACGAAACCCGTGATGAGCTGATTGCTGCTCTTTCCTCCATCATTCAGGAAAATGATACGATACTGGTCAAGGCGTCCCATAGCATGGGATTTGAAAATATCGTAAATGCTCTGCTCCAATAATTTAGCGATGGATACTGCAACTTTTGAAAACACCCAGTAACACAGCAACCAAATATGCCTTAACCGTATTGCCTAAAACTTCTTCTATTACACGGGGAATCCATATAACTACAAATGGCGGCGCTTTCCATGCGGCATAGATTGTCTCACGTAATACAACTGTATTCAGGGTAGTCTTATCTCTACCTTCTACAATTTTACAAGAGGAGCCGTAATCCTCTCCTTCACACATAGATGAACGATACTTTCTTCTTTCAATCTGTGTATTATAGGAAGATCACAGCCCCTCTCCGGATCTTAATTAAACTGGCTCTCATGTTTCTTAAAGAAATCCACCTTCGGCTCCAGATACTTCAATTCATGATGATCGGCATCCTCCATGATATCATAGATCGGCGCAAAGATATTCTCCCAATCCCACAGCTTACTGCTGACGTTAAGATATTCCCGGACCATTTCACAGCCGGTAGGAGCGATTGGATGGAATAATACCGCTGCTGTCTTAACTGCATGGAAGGAATCAATTAAGATCTGCTTTCTCATCGCATCATCATGATTGGTTTCCGCTACCTTAATGTTGTTTACCCAATACTTATTCATGTTGCGGATATAGGAATCCAACACATAAGTGATGCTGTGGAACTCATGATTGTACATATGCCTTTCATAGGTCAGTATAGCTTCTCTTGATTCCTCCAAAATGCTCTCGCTGATCTCTCCGACCGGAATTTTTGTATCATAATATTTTTGCGCTGTGTAGAAGCAGGAACGAACCAGACGATTATAGACATTTGTAAGTAAATTACCTTCCTTTAACACATCATCCATACCGGATCTTTCTTCCTCCGGCAGATATATCTGGGGCTGAAAGCTTCCGCTCTTTGTGGACAAGCCAAGGCTCAGGAAATGAATTCGAAGCTGTTCCGGTGTATAATACTGCAGCAGATCATGTGCCATTGGCGGTTTGATATCGCTGCTGCTGCTTGCCTTCTTATTCATAAATAAGACATGACGGTTTGCAATCAGATGCGGCAGATTCATATGTGCCATATCTGGTTTATCCTTCGTTTCATTCATTAACGCTGCAAAGATTCCCATTTCCGCAATTCCGTAAAAATAAATATTATCTTCCCCGATAAATTGGTATACCTTGGCATCCTCTGAATTCCACCATTCCTTCCAGCTTTCCCCGTCTTTACCGATCGATTCAAGGTATGTTTTTGTAAAGGAAATCGGTGCCCACAGGGATTCCGGCCATACCCAGAAGGTCAGATTATCCAGTCCCTCCTTCTCCGGAACGGTCAGACCCCATTCAATATTTCCGGACAGACGGAAGGGCACCAGTGTTTTACCGGTACGGAAACGGATTTCTCTCTCATTCATGATTTTTCTTGCCTGATCCCTCTCCTCCAGGTTATCAAAGATAAAAGTATAGGAAGTCTTCTTTTCCTCATTTTCCAGGCTATGCTTTGGCAATGCCGCGGAGAATTCGTCCAGATCATCGATCAGTTTCTTTTGCACATAGATGCAAGGTTTTTTTAAAAATTCATCAATAGTATTTACAATATATTTTCTTGTGTTTGTATTTTCCCTGAGATAGTCCACTCTTTCTTTTAAGATATCCATACAATCCTCAAGTGAAAAATACCAGTTGGTTACGTCACGCAGCTCCGGTGTTTTACCGGATAAGGTACTCTTCGGATTGATCAGCTCTTCCGGCATATATTGATGCCCTAAGGAACATTCATCTGCATAGCCTTTATCAGAGGTGCATCCGTCAATCGGGCATCTTCCAACAACCTGTCTGCCGTTTAAGAACACATTAAAATCAGGATCATAGAACTGCGGGCTGGACATCTGCTTCAGATATCCCTTCTCATACAAGATATTAAAAACCTCATTGGACATTTCCTGATGGATCTCGCCTGCTCTGTCCAGGGCGGAAGCGCCATAGAGATTTAAGCTTATTTCATAATTATCCAATGTTTCTTTCTGTGACAGATGATTTTTTCTTACATAATCCCGGATGGTTCCTACCTTCTCGCCACTTTCCACCAGTTTTCGATAGCTTTCCAAAATCGGTGAGCCATAGCAGTCCGTACCGGAAACAAAGATTACATTTTCTTCGCCGATCCGGTCCCGCAGAAATCTTGCAAAGGTGTCCGCATGAACAAACACCCCGCCGATATGGCCAAAATGCAGTTCCTTATTTCCATATGGCATTCCCGCCGTAATCACTGCACGCTTTGGAAATTCCGGTCTTTCTGCTGTATTCTTATCTCGTTTGTTTATCTCTTTCATATGAAACCTCCTAATTTTTTTCCCTTATGATACTCCTAGCTAAAAAAGTATAAAAAAAACACCTCCTACAAAACAATACATTTTATTTTGCAGGGGCGATATTATCGCGGTGCCACCCTATTTCATTAATATGTCACCATACTAATCTTATCGAGTACTCTTCATACTCTAGTTCTGTAACGTGAACCTACGTCATAGCATCACTTATCAAACACAAGAATAAATCCCAATTACCATGTCTGTATAAGATCCGTATGAAGCTCCGAGGCTTGTTTCATCCATTACTCCGCTGCTCCTTTTCACCAACCAGAGCTCTCTGTCAGCTTTATAAAAGATTACTCTTCTCTTCCCAGCATTTCACTTTAGTTAAGTATATAAAAAGAAATAAAAAATGTCAAGGACGAAAAAAATTCAAAAACCATTCCGACACCACTTTTCAGTATATACAGTATATGTATTTTACTGTTTTGGAATAACTAGCATTATACAGAATAAATAAGGCAAAGTAAGCCGAGTCTGCTTGTTATAAAAAAGGAAGGAGTTATTACCCACATTTAGGTCAATGGGGGAGGGTGAAAGCAATCAAAAGCCTTTACCCTGCGATACGAAACACCTTAGTATGTGGTTTCATAATTATAATTCACCATCATATGTAATTACAATATATCTTCTTGTAAACATTTTACTAGAAACGGTAATTTTCAAACCATCCTTTTCAAAAACCAATCCACTTCCCACTTGTTCTATATAATGCCAGTTCTTATTTTCCATAAATTTAATGAATGGTTTATATGATTCCCTTGATTTTAACATATATTTTCTATTTGATATTTTTACTATATCTTCCGTCGAAAATTCTAATTTAACGACACCTACTAAATCACATATTGGTTCTTTATCCCACAATGCTATGATAAGTAATATTATTAAAAGAGAGCAAATACTAAACACTATATTTTTAGTCTTTCGCATAAAAATTCAGCATCCTTTCTCTTATAATTACACAAATGTATTTGTAATGTTATAAAT
>DOWG01000292.1 GCA_003519685.1 Lachnospiraceae bacterium | reverse complement strand
TCCTTCATACCTGTTATAACCTCTCGTTATGCCGTTATATATTCGGGAAGATTGCTGCTATCCGGATATCAATCCGCATATTATGCAATAAGCAGCAATCCAACATTACGGATGATACCGGTTTTTAGATATCCATACCGCAAAATATATATTCTTCTTTTTATAAAATTAACCTTTCCTAAATTAGCAAAACGATTGATCGTAATTCTGTTCTCTTCCTCCAATACCTTATTGTAAATTGCCAGGAATTCCTCCGCCTGCAATTGTAATATTTTTAAAGACTCCTTTTGCCTTGGCAGGGTCATAATCCGATCCTTAACGTAGGAAAGGAAACCGGTATTTCCGACCACATTACTGCCATGCTGCCGGTAAAGCAGGGTCGTTTGATCCACATAGCCAATTTTCCCAAGCGATGCCGCAATCAGGGCAATCCATCCATCATGGAATTTTGCTTTTTTCGGCAGATTATGGCCTGCAATGATTTTTCTGAGCGCAGAATTAATCATAACCGTACAGCCGATCAGCTTATTTTCCATTAAAAGGCGGGGCAGTTCTGTCTTACCAGGATTCAAACGGCTTGCTTTAAAAAAGGAGCTCTCGATCATTTTCAGCTCTGCATCCACAACCTCGGCATCGGTAAATACAGCAATCGGAACCTCGCTGCCGGCCTGCCCCTCCATATGGCGCATGCGTTTTAATGTCACTGCTATTTTATCGGGCTTCCAAACGTCATCCTGATCGCATAGCATGATATAATCCGCCGTTGTCCTGCATATTGCTTTTAGAAAATTCATGGTAACACCAAGATTTTCTTTGTTTTGATATACATGTACTTGATCCGGATATAGGCTTTCATACTGCTTTAAAATAGGCACCGTGCCATCTTTCGAACCATCATCATAGATATAAAGCTCCATATTCTTAACAGTAGACGCAAGAATGGAATCGATCTGCTCTGCGACATATTTCTCTCCATTATAGGTTGCCATAACAATTGAAACCATGCTCATCTTAAACGTTCTCCTGTTTTTTATTTTCGATTTTCCTTGCTCCAATAGGATTTATTCATGCTACAGCGAAGAACAAAACTCTCCGGCAGGATATCATAATGAAGCCCCATCTGATACCCCAGATACTTAAATCCGCTTGTCAAAATCAGATCAGGTATCAATAGGTACTCTTTTTTCTTAATCAAAAATTGAAGTGTTTTCTTCACCAGCTTGATTCCCTCGGATTCCGATTTGATCTTGCGAAAGACATCCGGATATTGATTATGGGAGACACCCAGATCAAAATTCCTTGTAAACTGCTGAAGATAGGAATAACGGTGGGAATGTATTACTTTCGCCTCTGGGGAATAGGCGATCCGATACCCTGCCTCGATCATTCCGGCAGCCATAATCATATCCTCATTAAAGATGGTTTTTTTCACAAAACCGCCTAATTTCTTATAGATGTCATTGCGATAGGAAGCGCATACATTGGAGCAAAAATAAGTTTTGATCCCCATTTTCGGCAGATCCGCTTTCGATTTAACATAGCTCTTCTTGGGATAGTTAAAATTCCGGGTAAACTCTTCTATGATATCCGAGCTGTCATTTGCTATCTGCCTCGCATAGGCTGCCGATACCCTTGGATCCCCATAAGGCTTTAGAAGATTTTCAATCAGATATTCATCCGCAGGAATCGCATCCTGTGTCATAAACAGGAGGATATCCGCATTCGAAAGCGTCGCTCCGTATTTACGGGTACCGCCATGGTCAAAGGCTTCTTTCGGAATCGGTATAACGCTGATATCGCTATCCGGAATGGCCGGCAGCGGTTGCTCCTGCCCCTCTTTCTCTATGGTGTGAAGGATAATCACCCGATTTGGTTTTATCGTCTGCCGGTACAGCATCGTCAATAACCGTTCTAGTTTTTCATCCGAATGATACGTCGGAATGAATACATCTACGGAATAATTCTCCCAATTATTTACTTCTTCCATCTTCTGCTTTTCCCTCACAATCTATTTCTTAGTAACATTCCAATTACTCTTCTTACTTGCTGATTATACCATATCTCATGCAAAAGAAAACTTAAATAAGAATTAATTTCCTTAGGAATAATTAGAGTATTCTCAATTTTTTATAAAATAAAACGTTGATAGGAGCGTTATAGGAGCGTTACTAGAAGGAATCATTGATACTGCTTTACTGTCTGTGCCGCGCGATAATAGGAATAATTGAAATCACGCAGTCCCCTGTCCGCCTGCTGTTTAAGGATTCTTCTGCAATACCTGGCGTAGTAATCCTCTTTATCTTTCCTAGACCAATCCCAATCCTCTGTTTCCTTCGAAGAAATTCTCGTTTCCTCCCTTGTTTCGCCCTCCGTTTTCCCCTGCTCCCAGTGTTTTGGATCGGATAGATACGGAATCACCGCCGGAGCGGCATCATAGGAAAGATTATCCGTCAGAAATCTAATATCTTCCATCGTAATCTCTTCTTTATGATTAAGATGATACAAAGCAATCCTATAATCCGGTCTGCTAAAGGAAAACAGGATATAGAAGCTTGCAATTACCGCCACGCAATAGCCGAACAGAGGAAACTTCTTACGATAAACTGATATAATAACGCCTGCTAATACAAAGACATCCATAAACAAGAACAAAAGAACCAAAAGCCGTAAAAAAGTCAAGTGGTAGGCATCAATGTAAAGCATCATCCGATAGGCGGCGGAGGCTATCATAATATAGGTGCATACCGTCATAACGGTTAGAAGCGCCTTTAATACCTTGTGTTCATGAAATAGTGTTGTACTGGTCACGATAAGTGCAATATTAATTATGGTAACCGCAAGCAACTCGAAAAAGCCTCTCCGCGCATATTCTGCAAAGGTATACCCCGTTGGCAGTACAAATAATCCGTTGGAAAAAAGGTAGATTATCTGGATTCCGCAAAACAGAAGATAAACTGCCGTAAGCAGGCCGATTGCAGTGATTGCAATTAAGGGATCCTCCTTCCTCCTCTGATTCGTATTCCCCATGTCTGCATACTTTGCTGCACCGCAGATGATCCCGTAGCAGGCAAGAAAGCCAAAGAAAATAAGGAGAATGACATGAACAATTTGGGGCGAAAATAAAAAGCAAAAAATTTTCTCAGTTATTTCTCCAAACAGGGGATCTGCACTGGATAGAAGTGCAATGACCAGCATCAGGACAGGCAAAGCAATGATGCAGCCAAGGATTATATTGAGCGCCTTGTTATTCTTCGCCACTTTGGTCCTTCTTAAAAAATGAACGCCGTCTGCAAATGGCATCCCAATGGAGGCGATGCTGCGAAAGAGCAATCCAAATACTCTGCCTATATGCTTTAGAAAATCGAAGCTCTTATCTTCCTGAAATTGATGAAGCAAAGACCGGTCAAGAAGCAACAGAATGCCTGTGATATTCAGAAACTGTAAACCGGTATTGGCAGTAAGCATTGTCGATAGACCTAATAAAGCCGCACCGGCATAATAGACTTTCGTTGCTTTCTTGATCGGTAAAGATAACCGCTTCATAATAAGAACCAGTAAACCAATCATAATTATTGTAAAAAGGAATAGATTGATCCCTACACCGGCTTTATAGAAGCAGGCGGTGAAAGCAATTCCAAAGAATAAACTAATCCCTCCAAAGATATTAAATTTTAATCGTACCTGCCCAAGCAGGGATGAATTTGTTTGATTTTCCTCCGGTGCAACAGAAGAAGGATTTTCTTGTGATAAATGCTCCTCCTGCACAGAAGGATTCTCCTGAAAATACTGATTTTTTTGTGCAGAAGAATCCTCTTGCTGCCCGGAAGATAGAATGTTATTTTGCTGTTCCATTAATATCGATACCTCCCGATTATTATTTTTCCCTTTCCATAATTGATATGAGTATCATAAGTCATGCCATAATTTCAACATTAAATGATAATTATAACGAATTTACTTAACGAACTTTGTTATTCTTTTGATTTCTGCCTGTCCGCAGGATATTCTCCCTCTTCAACATACTCCAAAATATCTCCGGGCTGGCAATTCAGCGCCTTGCAGATGGCATCCAGGGTCGAAAAACGAATCGCCTTCGCCTTATTATTTTTAAGAATAGAGAGATTTGCCATGGTGATATCCACCTGCCCTGCCAGTTCGGTTAAACCAATCTTTCTCTGCGCCATTACAACGTCTAAATTCACTACGATCATGAAAGCACCTCCCTATATCGTCAGATCATTCTCTTGCTTATAAGCAACCGCCTGATCAAACACCTGAGAAAGCACCATCGAGGAAAGGCCGGCGATAAGAAATACGGCCACCAGGACGAAAGCAGCCGGTGTAATTACCAAAAACAGCCTTATGACCATTAAGGCAGCAATTACAAAAGCACAAATACCCATTCTTTTTAAAGCAATAACATTATCCCTGACAAATGGCTTCTCATGGATGACGCTCCCAAACATCTTACGTAAGTTCCATAGGATGATAAGGGCAAATACTCCTGCAAAAATAAAGATAACGCAGTAGGGAACGTAAAATTTGCGAAAAGCAGTAAAATACTTCCCTGCTATTTGAAACAGCCAGGGAACCCCTGCACAGACCGCAATCCCTGTATAAAACATAAAATCCAGCAAATACTTTGTAAACCATACGATAGAAGTTTTCTTCATATCCATCCTCTTCCTCCTGTAAATACATTT
>DOWG01000080.1:1663-7193 GCA_003519685.1 Lachnospiraceae bacterium | reverse complement strand
AACATTTTAAGTATATTGTTACATTAAGAAACTGGGATAATATACCACGACTTGGACAGCCTGTAAGAAATCACAGATATAAAAATCGCGGATTATTCATGGTGGAAAGACGCTTTGTCTTCACACTTTATTCATAGATAATAGATAGGATATGTAAGAATTGATACATAAATAATATGCCAGGAGATTGATAAAATGTCACATCAAAATACAAATGACACAATGCTTGATATGTTTCTGTTTGAATCCTCTCAGTTGATTGAGCAGCTGGAGCAGGCAATCTTATCGAGCGACAAGGATAACTGTTACACCGGAGCCGCAATTAATGAGATCTTTCGCATTATGCATACGATAAAGGGTTCTGCCGCAATGATGACATTCAACGAGATATCGGAGCTGGCTCATACCGTGGAGGATTTGTTCTTTTACATTCGCGAAGAAAAGCCGCAGCGATTTGATTGCAGTTCTTTATCGGATTTAGTGTTGGAAAGTGTGGATTTTATTAAGGTGGAATTGATAAAAATCAAGAACCATGACGCTGCGGATGGGGATGCCTCAAAGCTGATTCATACCGTGAAGGATTACATCATGAATTTAAAAAAGGAAAATACGAATGTGGCTTCTGCTTCCCGTCCATCTGCCTATAAGGCGGTCATCTTTTTTGAAGAAGGCTGTGAGATGGAAAATGTAAGAGCCTACACGATTATTCATAAATTGCGGGAGGTAGCCGATTGGTATACTTATTTCCCAGCGGATATTCTGGAGAGTGAAGAAAGTATTGAAGTGATTCGAAAAGAAGGATTTACGATATACCTGAAAGCAAACTATACCTTTGAGGAAGTACAGGATTTTTTCATGCAAACCATTTTTCTAAAGAACTTAGAACTTGAGCAAATTGAGGAGGATGCGATAGTACCTCAGCTGTCCGCAGGAAACCCAGAGGCACTGTATACAACGAGCCGCAATATTTTAGAGAACAATGAAACGGGGACAGCGGATAAGAAGCCGCTTGATCGGGAGAAGCATTTGGCATCTACGGTTCAAAGTATCATTAGTGTCAGTGTGGAAAAGCTAGATAAATTAATGGACTTAGTCGGTGAAATGGTAATTGCCGAGGCGATGGTTATACAGAATCCGGATTTGCATGGGTTGGAGCTGAACAATTTTAAGAAGGCTGCAAGACAGCTCAATAAAATCACAAGTGAAATACAGGATACGGTTATGGCGGTTCGGATGGTGCCTCTCTCCGCGACCTTTCACAAAATGAACCGCATCGTAAGAGATATGTGCAAAAATCTTCATAAAGAGGTACAGCTGGAGATCGAAGGGGAAGAAACGGAAGTGGATAAAAACATTATCGAGCATATCTCGGACCCGTTGATGCATCTGGTCAGAAATGCGCTTGATCATGGAATTGAAACACCGGAAGCCCGGCAGAAAAAAGGAAAGCCGAGAACAGGAACCGTGACATTAAAGGCGAAGAACAATGGCAATGATGTTCTGATCGTTATTAAGGATGATGGAAAAGGACTAAATAAGGAAAGTATTCTTAAAAAAGCAAGAGAGAATCATCTGCTTCCAAAGAGTGAAGCGGATCTGTCCGATAACGAAATATTCAATTTGATTTTGCTTCCCGGATTTTCAACGAAAGACAGTGTAACGGAATACTCCGGCCGCGGTGTGGGAATGGATGTGGTAGCAAAGAATATTGAAGCCATTGGCGGTGCGTTATCCATCGAGAGCGTTCCGGATAAGGGAACGGCGATTTCTTTAAAGATACCATTGACGTTAGCAATTATCGACGGAATGAACATAAAAGTCGGATCCTCCTGTTATACCATACCGACGACCGCGATCAAAGAATCCTTCCGGCCAAGGAGGGAGAATATTATTCTGGATCCGGATGGAAATGAAATGATTATGGTAAGGGGATCCTGCTATCCGATTTTAAGGCTGCATGAATTTTATGGGGTGGATACCCTGATTAAAAAATTTTCGGACGGTATTATCGTCATGGCGGAGCAGGATGAAAAAACGATCTGTATCTTTGCGGATGAGCTTTTGGGACAGCAGCAGGTAGTAGTCAAAGCGCTGCCCGAATATATCCGGAGATATAAGAAAATCAATGGAATCACGGGATGTACACTTTTGGGGGACGGAAGAATTAGTTTGATTTTAGATATTGCCGGTTTAATTGATATGATCTAAAGCTTTACAGGCTGTACCTTGTGCAGTAAACACGAATTGCGATAAGTAAATGATTTTAGGCAGTTGCGAAATTCTATGCGTTTGTCATTTGCAGAATAGCTGCAATTGCAGGGGTTCGCAATTATCTACATAAATACATAAGAGGAAAGGAGATGATGACATGGCTGAATTAACGGAAAGGGCAATGGAAATGGAGGAAGATACACAGAAGGGAAGATATCTGACCTTCTCCGTGGGAAATGAAAATTACGGCATTGAAATACAATACGTTACTGAAATTATTGGTATGCAGACGATTACGGAGGTGCCGGAGCTCCCGGACTATATAAAGGGAATCATTAATCTAAGAGGGAAAATTATACCGGTTATGGATGTAAGACTGCGATTTAAGATGGAGGCGAAGGAATACAATGACCGAACCTGCGTTATCGTGGTGGACATCCAGGAGCTGTCCATCGGTTTAATTGTAGACAGCGTATCGGAGGTACTTACGATACCGGAGCAGGATATCATAGATCCGCCGCAGATGAACAAAGGGTTTCATAACCGGTATATTAAAAAAATCGGTAAAACCGGAGAAGATGTGAAACTTTTGCTGAACTGCGAGAGATTGCTTACAGAAGATGATTATGAGAATTTGAACGAGGTACTATAATTTATAGCAAGGGAGAAAGTGACAATGAAGTGGTTCTATAACTTAAAGATTGGCAGGAAATTAATGATAGGCTTTGCCGGGATAGCGGTTATTGCGAGTATGATCGGCATCTACGGAATCAGTAACATGAATAAAATAAACAATAACTCAGCGAAATTGTATGAAAATGTAGCCGTGCCGATGTCCGATATGGCACAGATTTCATCGCTATTCCAGGGAGAACGTGCTATGCTCCGGGATATGGTCCTGATAACTGATTCGGCAGAGAAGCAAAAGAATTCGGATTTGATCGAAGCGAACGACGCAATGATTGAAGAATTGGCGAATAGTTTTGAGGAAAAGATTCTCGAAGAGAGTAATCGCGAATTATTCCGTTCCTTTAAAACGGCTCTGGAGGATTATATCCCGCGCAGGGAAAACGTACAGGAGCTTGCATTATCCGGCCTGAATTCACAGGCAACCGAAGCTCTTTATAATAAAAATTTCAAAACATCTGGCGAAACTGTGCAGAATACGATTGATGAGTTGCTTGCACGTAAAATTGAAGGCGGCAAAATGCAGGATAGCAGCAACAATGATATCGCCATCAGATCATCATTTGCAATGACGATACTGGTAATCATCGGCGTATTTCTTGCGATTGTGTTTGGAATATTTATTACAAAATCCATAACGAAGCCGATTTATAAGCTGGTGTCAGCCGCAGATAAACTTGCTTTGGGTGATATCGGTGTCAATATTGAAATAAAAACAAAGGACGAGGTCGGTCGTCTTGCTGAGTCCCTGCAGGAAATGATTCAGAATGTCCGTGATCAGGCATTGGTTGCGGAAAGTATTGCTAACCGTGACTTTACAGTAAAGGTTAGGGTTCGTTCGGAAAGTGATGTTCTTGGCAAAGCCCTCTATGACATGGTCGAGCAGAATAATACTGCTTTTTGGAATATCGCATCCTCTGCCGAACAAGTCGCCGTAGGTGCAAAGCAGGTATCGGATTCCAGCATCGTTCTTTCACAAGGAGCTACCGAACAGGCAAGTTCTGTAGAACAGCTGACGGCCTCCTTGGAAGAGATTTCATCCCAGACAAAACTGAATGCAGATAACGCAAATAAAGCGAATGAACTGGCGGAAACAGCGAAATCAAATGCCTCACAGGGAAATACCCAAATGAAGGGAATGCTTCAGGCAATGGATGAAATCAATGTTTCCTCGAACAATATCAATAAAATTATTAAAGTGATCGATGATATCGCTTTTCAGACAAATATTCTTGCTCTTAATGCCGCGGTTGAAGCAGCAAGGGCGGGGCAGTATGGGAAAGGCTTTGCTGTTGTAGCGGAGGAAGTCCGGACACTGGCAGCACGTTCGGCAAATGCGGCAAAAGAAACAACGGAAATGATTGAAAACTCAATTGCAAAAGTAGAAGATGGTACGAAGATTGCCAAGGATACCGCCGATTCGCTGAATAAAATTGTTGATCAGATAGAAAAAGTTGCAAATCTTGTCAATGATATTGCAGTTGCGTCGAATGAGCAGGCAATTGGCATCAATCAAATCCATCAGGGTATTATACAGGTATCTGATGTGGTGCAGACCAACTCTGCCACCTCGGAGGAAGGTGCCGCTGCCAGTGAGGAGCTGTCCAGCCAGGCAGAGCTTCTAAAATCAATGGTAAGCAAATTCAAGCTTAAGAATGAAACGAATACGAAGCATCGAATGGAAGAGGTCAGCCCAGAGGTGCGATCCATGCTAGAGAACATGGCAGACAAGAAAAGGAACGGACAGGGCAGCCTCATAGAGGAAAAAAGAGAAAGCTCCGTTCCGCAAATCGTATTAAGCGATAGCGAATTCGGAAAGTATTAATTTTCATACATACTGGATTTTTATTAAGTTTGTCTTGCGGCTGCCTGTCCTTATTCTGCATATGATTTGAGAATTTGATTATGCGTTAAGAGGGCAGCTGCAGTTTTAAAGGGGAACATTTTGTGATTAAAATAACAGAGGAAGAATTTCTACGGCTGAGTGCATACATAAAGGCGAATTACGGGATTAATTTAAAGAAAGAAAAAGAAATGCTGGTAATGGGAAGACTGCAGAATGTTTTGATCGAGAATGGTTTTAAAAGCTTTACGGATTATTATCAATATATCCGTTCCGATAAGACCGGCAAAGCAGTGAATGAATTGATCAATAAAATTACAACCAACCATACATTTTTTATGAGAGAAGCAGATCACTTCTGTTATTTCAGGGATTATGTACTGCCGTATCTTTCAAGGGCGGTCAGGGACAAAGACCTGCGGATCTGGAGTGCGGGATGCTCTTCCGGAGAGGAGCCCTATACTTTGGCGATGCTCATGGAAGAGTATTTTGACAAAGAGAAAGTATGGTGGGATACCAAAATACTGGCAACCGATCTATCGAGTAAAGCCCTAAGTAAGGCGATTCTGGGAATCTATAAGAAGGAAGCATTGGATTCGCTGCCTCCCAACTGGAGGCTTAATTATTTTAAAAAATCAGATAATGAAAACTCGGAAATTGTTGATAAAATAAAGAAAGAGGTTATCTTTAGAAAGTTTAACCTGATGGAAGAGACCTTTCCTTTTAAAAAGAAATTTCATGTGATTTTTTGCCGGAATGTAATGATCTATTTTGATGAAGAAACCAAGA
>DOWG01000080.1:0-1651 GCA_003519685.1 Lachnospiraceae bacterium | reverse complement strand
ATGCCGGCGGTCTATCGTAAAATATAATTAGAAACCGCAAAAATGTATTGAGAAAATACGGAGAAGTATTCGAAAAGGCTATTCGATCTATATCCCGATAGAAATGGATAAAATATTGTTTCCTATTACTTAAGTTTTGCCTTGATTTGTGCAAATTGATGAAGACGATTTGTTAAGAAGGCTTTTGTCGGGCTAATTATAGGGATGATAAGAGAAATTAATTCATGCAGATAAAAAGGAGGGGTGATTTGGTGGAGCACAATAGAAACATCAAGGTTTTGGTGGTGGATGACAGTATCGTATTCCGCGAAATATTATCCAGGGGGATTTCCAGCGAACCCGGTATCGAAGTAATCGCTACAGCCGAGGACCCTTATGATGCGAGGGATAAAATTCTTCAATATAAGCCGGATGTCATGACCTGCGACATTGAGATGCCGAAAATGAGCGGAATTGAATTTATTCATCAGCTTCTTCCGCAATACCCCTTACCGATTATTGTTGTCAGTTCCCTTAGCGGCAAAGTATTTGATGCTATTCATGCCGGTGCGGTGGATTTCGTTGCAAAACCGGATGCCGGCTCAGTTCAGGGTGTGGAGAGATTTATCTATGAAATGATTGACAAAATTAAGATTGCTTCCAGGGCGCAGGTACTGCAGGGGCAGGGAGAAAATCTAACTGTCTTGTCAAGGTTAAAGAACAATGGGGCAAGAACGTTCTCTTCGAAGATAAGACCGGGCATTGATGGGGGAAGACGGAGTTTTGGAAGTACGCTCATTGCAATCGGAGCTTCCACCGGCGGAACGGAGGCAATCTACCATATATTAAGGAAGCTGCCGTCGGATATGCCGGGAATCGTAATTGTGCAGCATATCCCGCCCAAGTTTTCGAGAATGTTTGCAGACCGTATGAACAGTTCGACTAATCTGGAGGTTAAGGAAGCCGGCACCGGTGACTATATAGAGCCAGGAAAAGTATTTATCGCACCGGGAGATCAGCATATGAAGATACGGAGAATCGGGAACCGATATAAAGTGGAATGTTTTGAAGGCGATCGGGTGAACGGTCACTGTCCGTCTGTGGATGTACTGTTTGATTCCGTTGCAAAAGAGGCGGGAAAGGATGCCATAGGAGTTATCCTGACGGGTATGGGCTATGACGGAGCCAGAGGCCTGCTTGCAATGAAGCGGAAGGGAGCAAGAACGATCGGGCAGGATGAAAAAACTTCTGTTGTTTATGGAATGCCGAAGGCAGCCTATGATTTGGGGGCGGTAGATCAGCAAGCCACCCTGGAGAAAATAGGACCGATGTTGATCCATATGCTTAAATAAGCGGGAGAGTTGCTTTGCTGTTTTCATAGCAGGAATATTGGATTGCCAATATAGTTTATTATTTCATTCCCTTTACAGTAAGAAAACAAGAGGTTGTTACCTTTGCAGTTAGAAAACAAGAGAAGGTTTATGTTCCTTAACAATAAAAAAGTTAGCAAGAAGGTCTGTGATTTTCCAGACCTTCTTATATTTATTTACATATAGAATTGCAACAGCCTCTTTACAGGAGAAGCGACGTTCTTTTATTCGAGTGCTATTCCGTGGCGGAAGGTAGCGTTGATCTCTCTTATCCTCGCCGGGTCAAACTTCGGTTTCCGGTC
>DOWG01000057.1 GCA_003519685.1 Lachnospiraceae bacterium | reverse complement strand
CTTGTTTGCATTTTCCGAGTGGAGCAAAAGATCATGAGCGTTCTTTTCGTTCATGATATGATTTCGACAAATGATATCCGATAAGGAGTATTTGCATTCGTCGGTACTTTGGCTCCGTATTTTGGAGCCTTATGTACCGCTACGTAATGCAACTAAGCGANNATGTCGGGTGTGAATAGTAACGAGTAATATGATTTATAGTTAAAGGAGGAAGCATTCCTATGAATAAAAAAGTTGTAAAACCCGGCATCTATTCCGTGGGTGTTGTAGACTGGAATCTCAGAAGTTTTCATGGTTATTCGATTCATAAAGGAACAACCTATAATGCCTACCTGATTATGGATGAAAAAATTGCTTTGATCGATACGGTGAAGGCACCTTTTGCGGAGGAGCTTTTAGACCGAATCTCTGCCATTGTCGATCCGGCAAAGATTGATTATGTGATTTCAAATCATGTGGAAATGGATCACTCCGGCTCCATTCCCGCAGTAATGAACGCAGCAAAAAATGCGGAGCTGATCACCTCTGCTCCAAACGGAATTAAAGGTCTGACCGCCCATTACGGCGCAGACTATCCTTACCGTGAAGTAAAAGCCGGAGATACCATTTCTCTGGGAAAACGAACCCTGACCTTCATTGGTACACCAATGCTGCACTGGCCGGATAATATGATTACCTACTGTCCGGAGGAAAAGATTCTCTTCTCCAACGATGCTTTTGGCCAGCATTATACCTCAAACTACATTTTTGATGACGAAATCGATCTGCCCACCGCCCTCTATGATGCACAGGGTTATTACGCAAATATCCTGATGCCATTCGGCTCCCAGGTTAAAAAAGCCATATCCGCAGTGGAGGGCCTCGATATCGAAATTATTGCGCCCAGCCATGGTATCCTCTGGAGAAGTCACTGGAAGGACATTGTTGAGAAATACAGGCAGTTTTCCGGGGAAGAAACCGAGGATACTGCTCTGGTAATCTACGATACCATGTGGCATTCCACGGAGAAGATGGCACGCAGGGTAGCCGAGGGCTTTGACAAACGAGGCACCAAGGTTCTGCTGTATGATCTGAGCGTATGTGACCTGTCCGACATCATGACAGAGATGGTAACCGCACGATACGTTGCGGTTGGATGCCCGACTCTGGACAACCAAATTACTCCCCGGACCGGTGCGCTCTTAACCTATATGAAGGGTCTTGGACCGAAAGGAAAGAAGGGCTTCGCCTTTGGTTCCTACGGCTGGGGCGGTCAAAGCATCGATATCGTAAACAAAGAGCTCCTTGCAATCGGTGTGGAAATCGTTCTGGATCCAATGAAAATCAAATATATCCCCTCCAAAGAGCAGCTGGAAGAGATCGAAAATAAAGTAGCATCTATTTAATATTTAATCGAGACAATCCTTTACGTTTTAAGATTGAAAACATGGATGGAGAGGCAGAATCAAAATCCATGTTTTTTTATCTTCCTTTCTGATATGGCATAGTAACAAAAAGTTTCCTTGGCAGGGCGCAATTTCCTATACAATTAAAAAACATGCTACATTATCCTGTCCTGTGCATATAATAAAGCAAGATATAAGGTGATTTAGGGTGATTCTATGCGCATTTGCGAACTGAGGGAAAAGGAAGTCATTAATTGCAGGGACTGCATTCGGCTTGGTTATGTCATTGACGTTGAATTTGATATTCATAGTGGGTGTATTACGCATATCATCGTGCCGGGCCCATGTAAAATATGGGGTATTCTGGGCAGAGATCATGAATATGTGATAAAAAGCTGTGACATTAAGCAAATTGGTATAGATATTATTCTGGTGGATATAGATGCTGAGAAATGTTTAGTCAAATGCATTTGACAGATTATTGGAATTTTTCGTACATTTTGTAATTTAACCTTGACCATTTCTGAAAACTTCAATATAATCAAAATGAAATAAAACAATATATGGCATGTGGTTATACAGATTAGGAGGATTTTTATTATGAAATGTCCATTTTGTGGCAATGATAATACCAGAGTAATTGATTCTCGGCCTGCTGACGATAATAATTCTATACGAAGAAGGCGTCAATGTGACGATTGCAAAAGGAGATTTACTACTTATGAAAAAGTGGAGACCATTCCGCTTGTCGTAATTAAGAAGGATAACAACCGGGAACCGTACAACCGGGCTAAAATAGAATCCGGTGTTTTTCGTTCCTGCCACAAAAGACCTATTTCTGTAGATCAGATTACAAAAGTTGTAGATGAGATTGAAACCATGATCTTTAATCGGGAGGAGAAAGAGATTCCGAGCTATATTATTGGTGAAATTGTTATGGACAAATTAAAGAATCTGGACCCGGTAGCCTATGTAAGGTTTGCATCGGTATATCGTGAATTTAAAGATGTGAATACCTTTATGGATGAGTTAAAAAAATTATTGGATAACTAAATGTTCCCGCAAAGCATTGCAAAAAGCGCAATACTTAGAATGAAGTACGTAATGATACATAAGACCACGATTTGTTGGAAAGGCTTTTGACCGCCATTTAAGCAGCAAATACCGGTAATCTTCCTCCCGGTATTTGCTGCTTTATTCTTTGATTTCTTCAAGCTCTATTCATAGGTATCCCGCAGGCTGCGAACGATCAATTTGCTTTCCAGCTCCTTCGCACTCGTTATCTTCTCTCCGCGGATATCCGCTTTCATAAGCTCTATTACCCTTGGTCCTTCCCCGGTAAGGGTAAAGTAGTTATCGCTGAAAATAGCATCACTTTCCGCAAAATCCAATTCTACAAAGCATGCCAGTTTTTCCGCGGTCAATGAAATCAGATATTTATCCTCCTCTTCCCTTACTTCATAGGTAATCTTAGGTTTCTCCAATTTTAAATATTTATAGGGCTCAAAGAATTCCACTTCGACGCTTTGCCTGCCTGTCTCATCGGTGAACACCGCTTCTACAAACACCTGGTCCTCACGTCCCCGAACCAGCTCTGTAAAGTCTTTTTCAGAAACCTTCCTGGCGGTGAGCGCAGGGACCGTGATCGTATAGGAAGCTTGATCAAGTATGGTAAAATCCATGGTCTTTAGCGCAATTACCACATTGCATTTTGAATCCTTCCGGGTTTCATTCTGAAGATAGGCTTCCACCATCTTGCCGGTTCTGGATAAGCTGCCGGCAATCGGAGCATAAAAGTTCTTCGCCATATAATGCAGCGCTTTCCAGCGGCCGTAGTAATCAATGCTTGCCCAGGATGCCACCGGCCAGTTATCATT
>DOWG01000247.1:1781-7040 GCA_003519685.1 Lachnospiraceae bacterium | reverse complement strand
CGGATTCTGATAAATGGGCACTTCAAGAGATTAATTTTACGATTCAGCATGGTGAGAGAACGGCGTTGGTAGGCGTAAATGGTTCCGGTAAAAGTACGGCAATAAAGCTGCTTTGCCGTTTGTATGAACCATAAAAGGGTCAGATAACATTGAACGGAATCAACATTAAGTAATTCGACATTTCCCAGTATCGTATGCTGATCGGCATTGTCTTTCAAGACTTTTCCCTGCTTTCCTTAAAGCTGGGTGAAAATGTTGCGTGTTCCGATCAATATTCACAGGAACAGGTGCTGGCAGCACTGCATAGTGCAGGACTATCCGAATGGATGACAAAACAATTAGAATCGGTTGATACCTATCTTTACAAAGATTATGCCGACAATGGCGTTGAAATCTCCGGCGGTGAGGCACAAAAAATAGCGATTGCCCGGGCTATTTATAAAAATGCTCCCTTGGTTATTCTGGATGAGCCGACGGCAGCTTTGAATCCTCGTGCAGAAGCTGAAATATATGAGAATTTCGATAAAATAATCTCGAATAAAACTGCGGTGTATATATCCCATAGACTTTCTAGCTGCCGCTTTTGCCATAATATCCTGGTTTTCGACTGCGGGCACCTGATTCAGACGGGAATGCATGAACAATTGGTTAGCCAACCAGGACAGTATCAAAAACTTTGGGAGGCACAAGCGCAGTTTTATAAGGGGTAGCGGCAGGGTGGCTTCATAAGCTTTTAAAACCTCCTCTTATGATACTTTATAATCACCGGGATTTTTACCGGTTACCTCCTTAAAGGCACGGATAAAATGCGCCGAATCATTATAGCCCACCGCTTGGGCAATCTCGTAGATTTTCATATTGCCGTCCGCAATGAGGCGAATGGATTTTTCAATGCGGTAATTACGCAGATAATCACGGTAGGTGAGGCCGACCTTACTTTTGAAAAAGGAGGAAAAGTAGCTTTTATTCATGTAAACATGAGCTGCGACATCATTCAGGCAGATACATTCATTGTAATTTTCTTCGATATAGGATTTTGCTTTTTCGATAATGCAGTCCTCTTTATTTGGCAGGGAATGCAATACAACTTCAACCAGATGATTCAGGGAATGGTATAATTCCTTCTCCAGAATCGATAGGGAAGGAGCATTCTCGATTTGGCTGAATAGATCATATTCACTGAATTTAAGCCCGCTGACCGGCTCAATATATTTTGAATTCAGCCGGATCAGTGCATAGATGGAGTTGTTCAATGCCTTTTTGGTCTCTTTCACCGACGGCTTTAGATGATTGCTGACAGCAAAGAAAAGGCGGAGACAATGCAGGGTATTCTTCATGTCATAAACCGCTAAGGAATTCGTTGCCTGATGAATGAATGTGGAGAGATCCTCAAGCGTATAATTCTCATAAGCACGATTATTGGGAAGGTCGTAATAGCCAAGTTCAAACCAAGTGAGACAATCCCGGAATGCATCGGAGCATTGATGCAAGGTGACATATTGTTGACTGAACCTGAACTTATAGCCTTGGTCAGCCAGTTGATCCCCATAGGAATGGAGGCTGTCCAGACACTTTGGGATATCTGTATCAGGGAACAGCATAAATACAAAGCAGGAGGCCATTTCCCCTGTTATGATACTACGGTATTGGATATGGGACCGGTTCAGGCAGTGATAAAGATCCTCACGCAGCTCTTCCTGAAGCTGAAAAAGCTTTCCGGAATAGACGGCATCCAGTTTAATACAGCCGACGATACAGGCAGAGCCGGAGGTCAGAGAATACTTTTCTTCAAAAGCAAGCATGTAGGTAGTCTTTTGGATAGGCTTCTGCAAGTAGGCTTCCAGTAATTGCTGCATATTAATGGGATAATTACGTCCGACAGAGCTGCTCTGCTCCGACATAACCTGGGCAAGCAATCGGTATAAGAGCTGATACAGCACAGGAAAATCAACGGGCTTCAAAAGATAATCGGCTGCACCCAGACGAAGAGCATCCCGAGCTAAATTAAAATCGTCATAGCTGCTTAAGACAACGCTCTTGCAGGTGATATGATGCTTTTTGATAAAACCCAGCAATTCAATTCCATTCATAACCGGCATCTTAATATCAGTGATCAGGATATCGATGGTATTGCATCTTAAGATATTGGCGGCGATGGCTCCATTCTTGCAGCTTAGCACATTCAGCTTGTTTTCAAATTCCTTCTCCACCGCATGGGTAAGACCTTTCAAAATATCCGAATCATCATCTACGATTAAAATATAGTTGCTTGTCATATGCATTTCCCCCCCCCTTTGTTCAAACAATTTACTCTTTTATGACCGGAATTTTAATTGTTACAGTTGTGCCCTGGTTAAGCCGGCTGTCGATGAATAAATCATATTCTTTTCCGTAATAGAGCTGAATTCTCTTCTTTATATTCTTTAAACCGATGCTGTGAAAAGCGGTGTTTTTATCCTCGAGGTAATCCCTCAGCAGAACAAGGTGTTCTTCATCCATGCCGTTTCCATTGTCAGAAACGGTGAAAATCAATTTTTTGTCTTTTTCATATCCCCATATTTGAATAGAACCATTGGAGGCATCATCAATAGTACCGTGATTAATGCTGTTTTCTACCAAAGGCTGCAGCAGCAGCTTAAGCATCCGGTAAGATAGAATTCCAGGCTCCAGGTTGGTGCTGATAGATACATTGGTGTAGCTTAGCTTGATTAAACGGATGTATTCCTCCAAATGAGTATTTTCCTCCTCTACGGTTACCAGCTTATTGGATTCCGAGACGCCAAAGCGGAGGATTTTTGCCAGCAGTTCGCACATGGTTGCCACATGCGGGCAGTTGGCATTGAGAGAGACCATCCGCATCCGGTCCAGAGTATTGTATAAAAAATGTGGATTGATCTGAGAACGCAGCATCTGCAGATTCAGATCTTTTTCTGTAAGGCTTTTCTGATATACCTGTTCTGTCATTTCACTGTAGGATTTTATAGCCCTTTTGGTAATCATCCAGGCCAGCAGCAGATTGGACAGGAAGATACCCAGGATGACCATCAGAAAAACAGGGCGCAGGAAGGAGGAAGATTGCGTGATATCTTTTTTATCCGTTGCGATGACGCCGTATAAGGTCTGATTGTTATTGGCAGTCAGGTAATATGCATATGGATCTCTGGCTCCGGGGGACTGTATCTCCTCCCAAGTAATATCCTCAAACCCGTCCTCGGACAAGAATATAGACAATTTCCTGAAGGAGACGGATAGAATCTGCAAAGAAAAATATGAGGCCCAATAATAGCAGATAGAAGCAGGATTCATTGGCAGACAAGCAGCTTGTCTTATGTTAAAAAAATGGCTATTGTAACGAAGTACTTACAGTAGCCATTTTTTAGAAAGGTTGAAGGACACATGAAGAAAAAGAAAAGGATAACAGAAAGAAATATTACTATGTTTGCTTTTTCTGTTCCGGCAACGGTTTTATATATTCTCTTTTTTATCTATCCGGTAGGTGCGGGAATCTATTATAGTTTGACCGACTGGAACGGATTGACCAACAATTATCATTTTATTGGAATAAAGAATTATGTCAGCGTACTGCGCAGCAGCCGCTTTCAGAATGCAATTCGGTTTAACTTCAAATATACCATTCTATTAGTTGTAAGTATCGTAGGGCTCAGTTTGATCATGGCTCTTATTTTAAACAGTAAAATCAAAGCAAAGAGCTTCTTTCGTGGAGTGTACTTTTTTCCTGCGGTTGTCAGTATGCTGACGGTAGGCCTTATTTTTAACGAAGTGTTCTTCCAGGTCCTTCCGCCGATAGGACAACTGCTGCATATTGAGTGGATGAGCAGGAGTCTGCTGTCCAGCTCTAAAACAGCTATCTATGCGATTCTGATTACCAATGTATGGCAGGGAATTGCAATCCCCACGGTGTTATTAATGGCAGGCTTGCAAAATGTTCCGCAGGAGCTTGTGGAATCGGCTTCCCTGGACGGCGCCAGAAAATGGGATATATTCAAATCCATTACCTTTCCCTTCCTGCTCCCTGTACTTACCGTAGTTACAGTATTGGTGATCAAAGATGGTTTGACTATATATGATTATATTGTTGCGTTAACCAACGGGGGACCCGGCGGAGCAACCGAAAGTACGGCATTACTGATCTACAATCATGGCTTCAAGGAAGTCAATTTCTCCCTGGGTATCGCAGAAGCCGTGATTGTGACCGTAATTATCTGCTTTATTTCATTCATACAGATTGCTTTCAGCAATAAAAAGAGTGTATACTAGGAGGAAAAGAAATGAGTAATAAATTGAAAAAAANNTATCCGATTTATTTAACGATAATTACCTCGATGAAGACACCCCAGGAATTGAGCCGGAGTTTTTTTGCATTGCCAGAGCGTCTTAATTTTGATAATTTTATTGCCATTTTAACGGATTCCGATTACCCCAGGACCGTCTTAAATACCCTGACAATTACGGTATTTGCTTCTCTTGGGACAATTGCCGTTATTCCGATGGTTTCCTATGCAATTGCCAGAAGCATGAGGGAAAAAAGATACTATAAATATCTCTATTTCTTTTTACTGGCAGGGATATTTGTACCATTTACGGTAAAAATGTTGCCGTTGATTAAGGTTATGTCCGTGATGAATATGTTGAATATACCTGGACTGGTCATAGTATACATATCAAGCGCGATCTGTGAAGGTGTTTTTCTCTATGTAGCCTTCATACAGGGCATTCCGATAGAATTAGAAGAAGCGGCGTATATTGACGGAGCGACAACACGGAGGACTTTTGTCAATATCATCTTCCCCCTGCTAAGCCCGATGACAGCAACGGTATTGATAAAAAACGGACTTTGGTTCTGGAATGACTTTCTGCTCCCTCTGTTGACCTTAAATAAATCACCGGATTATTGGACACTTACCCTATTCCAATATAACTTCAAGATGACACATGCCATTAATTATCCGATGATTTTTGCGGCCTTCCCTCTATCCATGCTGCCGATTATGGTATTCTATGTGTTTATGCAGAAAAAGATTATCGGTGGTTTGACCAATGGAGCAGTGAAGGGCTAGAATTTGGCGGAAATGAAGGAGAGGGCATGAAAGAGGAAAAGAGATTATGTAAAATCAGGGATAGAAAGTATGTCAGAAGGCTATTCCTGTTATGCTGGATGGTATACTGCGTATCGTACATTGGAAGGCTAAACTATTCTTCCGCCATGGCTCAGATTATCTCGGAGCATATTCTGACGGC
>DOWG01000247.1:0-1760 GCA_003519685.1 Lachnospiraceae bacterium | reverse complement strand
GGGCTTGCCAATGTTGCCATGGGAATCAGTCACAGCGCCGTATGGATGGCATTGTCCTGGGGGGCGAACGGATATTTTCAGGCAATGATATGGGCGCCTATTATCCGCATTTTCGCAGAGATGCTTCACGGTGAAGACCGGGTGAACTGCAGTGTAAATATTGTTTCATCGCAGATCATAGGAACCCTGCTCTCTTATCTGCTGTCTGCGGGAGTACTGGCTATTGCGGACTGGCCATGGGTATTCATTGCAGCAGCAATTCTGCTGGCAGCAACCTCCCTCTTGTGGAGCGCCGGATTCTGGGATGTCTGCCGCCATAGGGAAGCCGTCGGGGAAGAGAGCGGGATAAAAGAGGAGCACAAGCAGGAGGAAGGAGAGGTACAGATCTCCTTTGGAAAGCTGATGATATCCTCCGGAATCATGACGCTTTTGATACCGATTATGGTGCATGGCATGCTGAAGGACGGTGTGACTGCCTGGGTTCCCACCTATATCAGTGAATCCTTTGGAATAGCAGCTTCTTTTTCTGTCTTGCTTACGTCCATATTGCCGGTTGTTAATTTATCTGGGGCGTATCTGGCCAGATCTGTTTACCGCAGGACCAGAGAGAGGATAGGGTTATCCGTGCTGGCCTTTTTCGCGACAGCGACGGCAGGATTGCTTCTGCTATGTACGGTAGGAGGCCTTTCGCCGGTATTGGCAACATGCTTTCTGGCGGTAATTACGGCATCCATGATGGCTGTAAATACGCTGGTGGTGAATATTTATCCGCTGCGGTTTCGTCGGTACGGACGTGTATCCGGAGTCTCTGGCTTCCTAAATGCAATGGCATATCTGGGAACGGCAATTTCAACCTTTACCACTGGCCTTATAGTACAATACTGGGGATGGCAGACCACAATCTATGTATGGCTGGCGGTAACGGTTTTGGCGGGTCTGATCTGTTTGCTGTTTGTGAGGACGGAAGGGAAAAAATAGTGTATGCCGGATTTTACCTGTATGTATGGCTTCAGAGAGGAGCCTAGAAAGAGGCGCAGGGGATATTATTTGTTATATGATTTGATATATTATCAACGGCGGCATGGCTAAGGGCTTGCGCTGCTGAAGGTTTATGCCGCCGCGGGCGTATACCGCCGTTAGCGGTAGAAAGGAGCAAAAGATGAGTACATTACAGTTGGCAGTTGCCACAGATGTTGGAGGAGAGTACTCCCAAATTGAAAGAATTGATGAGATATTAGGTAAGATAGCGCAGGCAGGCTTTAGCCATATCCACTGGTGCTTTGAATGGGATGGAGATTATATCTATTCCTCATATGAGATGCAGCAGATTAAGGAGTTGATGGAGCAACACGGGTTGAAAGCAATAGATCGGAATAGAATTAAAAACGCCTGCCCTGTTGGCTGACACAGGGCAGGTGATAAACGAACGCGCTGTTTCTATGTTTCCGAAATTAACCTTCAGGCTTTTCAATTTAATAAACGAACATTGTTTATTAATAGTGTATGTAATGGCACAAATAAAGCCAAAGGAGCATCCGCATATTTTAGGGATGGGGTGATTGAAAAGGAGACTTTGCCAGGAAAGGAAAGTATTTTGATTGTTCCTACTCACTTTTCTCTAACTAAGTTAATTTCATTGTAGGAGAGAAGGATCAATAATTTGGAAATACTACATCGATTTTCATCACAGTACAGGATGTAAGCTCAAAGATATTTACGTATAGGGATAGCATCATCTAACTATTCGCGAAACCCATGTT
>DOWG01000248.1:2518-5780 GCA_003519685.1 Lachnospiraceae bacterium | reverse complement strand
TCACGGCCGCGTTCCCCGGCATGCGTATCGTAGATCTCGTTACCGATACTCCACATAATAATGCTTGGGTGGTTTCTATCTCTACGAATCCAGCTTGCCACATCCTTCTCATGCCATTCCGGAAAGAATCTCGCATAATCATACTCTGTCTTAGAACGTTCCCACATATCGAATGCCTCGGAAACGATCAGGATTCCCATCTCATCCGCCAGTTCCATCATTTCAACCGCAGGCATATTATGCGAGGTGCGAATTGCATTGATTCCCATCTCCTTCAGCATGACCAGCTGACGGCGCAGCGCGGTCTTATTCATTGCCGCACCAAGCGCTCCAAGGTCATGATGCATACATGCACCATGGAGCTTAACATAAGTATCATTTAAGAAAAATCCTTCGTTCTTATCAAACCGGAGTGTTCGAAATCCGAAATGCTGCCGGATCTCGTCAATTATCGCACCGTCTTCCATAATCTCTGTTTTCAGCGTATATAGATAGGTATTTTCCAAACTCCAGAGGATCGGATCCTTTACCTGTAAGCATTGGGATACCCTATGGGCATCTAGGGGATTCGTATCCTGCTTCTGTATATTAATAACCATGCCCTTCTTCGCAACCTGCAAACTTTGGGCCGCAGGCTCAAAGTTGCGTGTGAAAGATTTATCTTTCACACTATTCTCAACCACACCGATCACCTGGCCGTCTCTGTCAAGAATTGTTTGCCTGACGATTTCTTTCTTTTGATTAGAAGCTAAAACAACTTCGGTATCCACTTCTACCTTCCAATGGTCTCCATCCTTCTTTGCAGAGATATAGATACCATCGGTAATGATATGGGTAAGCGGCGTTGTCTTCAGCCATACATTCCGATAGATTCCGGCGCCGGAATACCAACGGGAATTGGGAGACTGATGAATTACCTGAACCACAATTTCATTCTCCCCTGCCTTTAACAGCTTTGTAATGTCAAACTCAAAACTTGAGTAGCCGTATTTCCACTCTCCGGCAACCAAACCGTTGACATAAACGGTGGTATTCATATAGACACCTTCAAAACAGATACTATAAACCTTAGAAGCGGCCGCATCCATGAAAAATGTTTTTCGATACCAGCCTTCCCCGGTCTCATAAAGATTCCTGGTATCGTAGATAAGCCAGTCATGGGGAATATCTACTTCTGTCCAACGGATGTCATCCGCATTCATATCTTCGAGCTTTGTTCCAATTGCCCGCTTTGTAAATTGCCAACCGTCATTAAACAATTGCTTCATTCGCATAACCATACCTCGCACTTCCGATTTAATCTATCGATTAGAGTAACTTAAAAATATCCAGCCTATATATTCAATCTAACCCATAAGAACAAAAATTTCAATAATTAGTTTCATGATTAAACCATCTTGGCACAGTCTTAGTAATCATTTACGCTAAATTCTTTCTGCCTTTGGTTTTCCCCACAGAACCCCCCGGGAGCCAGTTGCAATATAGAAGCGCCCAAATTCCCGGGGATCTCCAACGATACTTCGGATATCGCCAAACATCTGATTCTCCTTGTTAATCCGCTGCCAGGTCCTGCCTTCGTCAAGGGAGCGGTAAAAGCCATAGTCACCGTCTATGATACCATTGACATACAAAGTTTTATATGGACTGCCCGGGGCTTCTTTTCCCATCCCCTGCCGGTAGATCTTATCTCCCAATTTAGATACCCGTTGAAAGTCCGCATTCTTACTGTTTTTATGGAAGGTCAGTCTCCAAAGCCCTTGTTCGCCGGTTGCAATCCAGACAACTCCCCTCTTACCGGATTCTGCTCGAATCTCTGCGGGCATTCTGCCATCCATACCGCCAAGCTCCAGCCGTGGAAACTCTTCCGATACCGAGATTCTATGGAAGGTCCGGGCACGGTCCGTACTGATATATAGGAAAGAGTCATCGCCAAAACCATAGAACACCTCCGGATCCATCCGGTCCGATAATACTTTCATGGTCTTGTCCGGATCGTTTACCGGATGTCCGCTCCGGTCAAAGACCCGGCATTTGAACCACGTATTTCCCCTATTCTCTGTGTAAACGACCGCATCGACCGGTAAACGGTCTCCTTCCCCAATCGCCCAGACAAGAGTTTTGGCATCTGCAGAAATCGCTGTCCATCCGGAGTTTGTATTTGGTTTTTTTATCGCCGCAATCAAGGTATCGATTTTCTTCGTGATGCCCACCGGGTCCGGCAGACGTAACCAGGTTTTGCATTGATTCTCGGACCAGATCAGGCCTCCGATCGTCTTCCCCTTCCAGTTTCCTCTCGCGGTTACTGCAACAAGCATTGGATTCTTATCCGGAAAATCCGCGTTCAGACAGGTGATATAACGGTTCCTAACTTTTGCAGACGTTTCTTACCCAAAGACATACAGCATCCTGCCGCAATAACTACAATATTGATACAAACCAGCAGGGATGAGATATAAACTAAATTCAATGTACCGCTTTCCACCCAGCCCTTTTTTAAAGGACGGGTAAATTCACTAAAAATGGTGGAATAAGAGATTGCCATCGTTATAAATGCTGAGTTTTTATTGATCAAGCCGCTCATTCTGGCAGGATTAAAAGGCGGAATAACAGTTGAAACAATTAACAATATCACGGTTACCCGCAATGCTATCATCCATGCGCTTGATTTTTGAGAATTACTTTTTGCCATTTTTGCACATCCTATCTGTTAATATTTGGCTGAACAACTTAAGAAGCAAGTTAACAAATAATCTTTTGAACTAATCTTTCGTTAATTAAGTTTCTTAACGGATTGCCCATACAGAACTTCTCCCTCTATAACCACCCTTTCTATAATGGTTGCTTTCGGGTTTTCAATTAAAGCAATTAATTTCTGCGCTGCACTTCTTCCCAAAGACTTCGTATCCTGCTTTACCGTGGTCATCTTGGGATTAAGCATCTGAGACAGCGGAATTCCGTCGTATCCCGCAATGGAAATATCATCCGGTATCCGAAGTCCCCTCTCCTTTATCGTATTAAGTCCGCCAATACACGAAAAATCGTCCGGAAAAAGGATGCATGTGGGCCGGTCTTTCAGATCCAGCAATTCCTCTGTCAGCTTTGCTGCGGTATCCGGGTCGCGGTATATTCCGCTCTTTACATATTCATCCGGGACTTTGATTCCAAGCTCACCAAGTGTTTTATAGTAACTGCCGACACGGTTTTGCGTAACCGAAGAATCCGCTCCGTGGATATATGCAATTTTTCTGTGACCCATATCGTA
>DOWG01000248.1:0-2479 GCA_003519685.1 Lachnospiraceae bacterium | reverse complement strand
GAAATCAATGCATGCAATTACTACACCATCCACGCCCCTGTACTTACTGTGTTCATAATAAGACATATTCTTTTGCTTCATATGCTTATTGATGAACGTAATATCGTAACCATTCTTCTCCGCTTCCACCTTAAAGCTGTCTAAAACCCTTGCAAAATAATCATGGGTCAGTCCGCTCTGCGCTTCATCAACAAACAATACCCCGATATTATAGGTACGATGTGTTTTTAAAGCTCTGGCAGAAGAGTTTGGAAAATACCCCATGTCCTTGGCAGTTTTACGAACGAGCGCTTTGGTAGATTCCGCAATGTCACTATGATCATTTAATGCTTTACTGACCGTAGCTACTGAATAACCGCATTTTGTTGAAATGTCCTTAATAGAAACCAACGTTAACTCCCCATTTTTCGTGTATTTTTAACTTAAACGTTTTCTAAAGCAATCGCATTGCATTACTGTAAAACAAGTCAAATATACATTCTCATATTACCTGAAAATGACAATTTCCTGTAAAACTTCACGATATTTCACCGACTATCACCCTTGCTATCGTATAAATTCATAGAAATAATGTCTTTTCATGCTAAGAATATCTTAACTTATTTTTTTCAAATTTACAAGTATTTTTTTGAGTTTCGTCAAATTTCGAAAACGTTTTCTAAAATGGCAATTCTTTTTTCTATTATTTTCCCTGATTATGAATTGATTTGAATGTCATAAGTCACATAAAGCCATGAACATGAATAGGACCGCATATATATTCCGTCCTATTCATATCAAAATCTTAAAATGACTTATGACACTTAAATTATGGATTGCATATTAGCAGGATGGTTTCACAACAATTCCGTTCACTTCGACCTGGTCATTAATGGCGATCACCAGACACCTGCGCCCATCCACCATTTTCGTTTCTACGAGGTCGGCTCGCTCCGGATTTACCTTAATAACCACATCCGGGGTTTTTACTTCAAACGCCCTTGTATTTGTGACATTCGCCGCCAGCAGAGAGGTGTTTTCTCCGGTTAACTTTTCGTAATTCGCATCAAAATCCTTCAGCTTTTCCTCTTCGATACCGGATTCGGTAAAAAGATTCTTCACCTCTGCCTTATCTAAGGTAAGCGGTTCCGGAATTTCTTTTTCATCATGCTCCTCGATGATTTCATTTAATTTTTCATGTATATTTCTAACGATCCCATATTCACATTCTTCCCCAAGGGTCTCTTGTATTAAGGTCTGGAAGGTTTCCTTCTGCCCTCCCGCGGATAACGGAACCCGGCAGCCGAGGAGCTGATCGACAAAATCATTATGTAAATCCTCCGCGTCCTTGGAGTAATAGAGTATATTATGGATATCGGCGCTTCGATCATGAAACGCAGGAAAAAGGAACCCATTGCTTGGCATACTGACCACCCAATCCTGGATGCGCTTCTGAAACTGGTTAGTTTCATCGTTGTAGCTAAGCCCTGGTTTTGAAAGCTTTACCGGACATAGGGAACAGAGGATATAGGAATACACCTCCTCGGAGGCATCCTCCATAAGGATATTATCGTTTGTTTTCCCGGGAACATCATAAGCCGCATAAATCATCAGGATAAGGTAATTCCCCGTACAATCATAGGCATTGATTACCTTTTTATAGAATTCATCCAGAAGTGCCTCATTCTTTAGCTCACTGTCCCTTAACCGCAGCAAAAACTGCTGCGTTCCCCCGTCAAATTCCGTCTCCATCGGAAATTCCATATTAATCAGATTTTTCCCGATCCGGCCGGATAAAGTTTTCTTAAAGATCTCAAAATACTTAAAAGTTTCTTCCTCCGGCAGGGTCAGAAACGTCTGCGTAAATTCCGTCTTTATATTTTTTTCACCATCTACATAACAACCGCTCACCTTCATAATGGAGCTGTTCTCATGGTTAAATTGCTTTTTAATTTCTGAAATTTCACTGTTTATCATCTGCAATCATCCTTTTCATCTCAAGTATATTGTCTTGTTTGTTTTTATCCCAATACCGATTCCAGTTTATCATCCCGATTTTTATTAATCAAGCGCAAAATAAGACTGCAAACGAAAAAAGTGCCGCAGACCTTTCCTGCCCCGGTCTGCAGCACCCTTTGTCCCTCTAATTCATATTACTCATCCATGTATAAATTGTGCAAATTGATGGTTACTGTTCACACCCGGGCAAAGTCTATCCTATAATAAACGCGTAATGAAGAAATGCAAGCTTGTTTGCAATTTCCGAATGGAGCAAAAGATCATGAACGCTCTTTTCGTTCATGATATGATTTCGACAAGTGATATCCGATAAGGAGTATTTGCATTCGTCGAAATCATAGCATGATATACATGGCGGGTGTGAATAGTAACAATTGATGAAGTCAATTTTATAAACTGGCTTCGTCCCTCATATCAAATTTGAATTTTTTTAATTTGTTTCACTCTTTAATGCATCCAGTATATTTTCATTGCGTATCTT
>DOWG01000105.1 GCA_003519685.1 Lachnospiraceae bacterium | reverse complement strand
TGGAATGGGCTATTGCTTTCTATGAATGTAACACTATTACGGTTACCGTTCGTTCCTATTGCGTTACGATATTTCTTGCTTCTCCTTTTTGAAATGCCTCTATATTCTGATAAACCTCATCTACCACCCGCTGCCTTGCTTCTATGGTTGCCCAGGCAATATGGGGGGTAATAATGAGTTTTGTACTATCCTTGATCGGAAACAACGGGTTATCCGGAGCCATCGGCTCTTCCTTTAATACATCCAGTCCGGCGCCTGCAATCCAATTCTCACGCAATGCCTTTGCAAGGGCATCCTCTTGAACGATCGGCCCTCTTCCAAGGTTTAATAATACGGCGCTCTCCTTCATCTTACGAAGTTCCTCTTCACCGATCAATCCCATCGTATTCTCATTCAGTGGCGCATGAATCGAGATTATATCGGATTTTCTCAGCAGAGTATCAAAATCAACCCGTTCATAAGACTGGTTTTGATTCTTCCCGGAGGTGGAATAATAGATGACCTTACAGCCAAACTGCTTTGCTACCTCAGCCACCCCTCTTCCGATTTCACCGAGGCCTATGATTCCCCATGTCTTCCCATAGAGCTCATGAAACCTTGCCGAGAAATGACTGAAAATATCAGAACGGATATATTCCCCCGATTTCACAAATTCATCGTAATATCTTAATTTCTCATAGAGATAGAAGAACAACGCAAAGGTATGCTGTACGACCGATTGGGTAGAATACCCCCGGACATTCGCTGCCTTAATATTACGACGGTTGATATAGTCAAAGTCAACGATATTCGTGCCGGTTGCCGTAATGCAGATTAATTTTAAATCTTTCGCAAGCTTCAGGGTGCTTTCGTTCATCGGAATCTTATTGACAATAAGAATATCCGCATCCGCGATCCGCCTGGCGTTCTCTTCCGGGTTCGAGCGCGGATACTTCACCACTTCTCCCAATTGGTCGAATATCGATAAATCCACATCATTTCCAAGGGTTTCTGTCTCCAAGAATACAATTTTCATAATTTTTCTTCTCCTAAGCTATCTTAACGAATTCTTTCCGGAAAACCGATCTTTTTATGAACCTTGCGAAGTGTTTTATTGGCATAATATCCTGCTTTCTCCGCATTTTCCTTAATCACTTTATCAATATATGCCTTATCCTGTGTAAGCTCCTTGTATCGATCCTGAATCGGTTTTAGCATATTCGCAACGGCTTCTCCTACTGCAATCTTAAAATCGCCGTAACCGGAGGATGCAAATTCCTTTTCGGTTTCCTCTATTGTCTTACCTGTAACGGCAGTATAAATATTAATTAAATTGCTGATTCCCGGTTTCTCTTCGCTATAACGGATTTCATTATCGGAATCGGTTATGGCTCTCTTAAACTTACGGATAATGGTATCCGGATCATCCATTAGATAGATGCTTGCATTCGGATTCTCATCCGATTTTGACATTTTCGCAGTCGGATCCTGAAGGCTCATAATTCTTGCGCCTGCCTTAACAATATAAGGCTCCGGAATTGTGAATACCTCTCCGTAGATGCTATTGAAGCGCTCTGCAATATCTCTGGTAATCTCCAGATGCTGCTTTTGATCCGAACCAACCGGTACAACATCGGATTGGAACAATAAAATATCGGCTGCCATCAGGACCGGATAAGTGAACAGGCCTGCATTAATATTATCCGCATGCTTTGCCGCTTTATCCTTATATTGCGTCATACGATTCAGTTCACCCATATAGGTAAAGCAGGATAATACCCAGCCAAGTTCTGCATGCGCCGATACATGGGACTGATAATAGATACAATTCTTCTCCGGATCCAGTCCCGCCGCGATATATAGGGTAAGCAGTGCCCTAGCCTTCTTTCTAAGCTCTGCCGGATCCTGCCGTATTGTCATAGAATGCATATCAACAACACTGTAAAAGCATTGATACTCATCCTCTAATGTCACCCAATTCTTTAATGCTCCCAGATAATTACCCAAATGCAAGGTTCCTGTTGCCTGCATTCCACTAAATAAAGATTTCTTTCCTTCTAACATAGTATCACATCCTAATCCAAATTGATATTTACTGTAATATTATTTTAATACATTTTACACTAAAATTCTATTCTAATTTACTGCTTAATTCTTTGATAGAATCAATTGCATCCTCATATTCCATGACCTCACCGAAGCCATATCTTGCATAGATAAACGAAACACCGGCCTCACTGGCGGCATCCGCATCGCCCTGCGTATCCCCCACATAAACCGGATTATGCAGACAATTCCGTTCCGCTACCATACGAATATTATCCGCTTTCAATTTGCCGGATCTGCCCGGATATTCATAGTCGGTAAAATATTTCTCAAGGTGAGGGTATGCCTGAAAGAAGCATTGAATATACCCTTCCTGGCAGTTACTTACAATAAATAAGGGGTACTTTTTCACCAGCTCTTCTAAAGTCTCCTCTAATCCGTCAAACAGCTTCGCTCCATGCTCTGCCAAATAGATACATTCATAATCGCAGCAATCGTTCGTAATCTGATAAGCCATTTCCTTCGGTACATTTTGAAACAAATTTTCTGCTATTTCATATAACGGTTTACCAAACTGGCTTCTTAATTCCGGTACGGTCACCTCCGCAACGCACGGATACTTCTCCCGTATCACTTTATTAAAGGAAGCCGCGACCTCCAGAGTAGAATCCCATAACGTCCCATCCAAATCAAAAATTATACTATCAAACATGCCTTCCGTCCTTATTCATCGTAGTTTTAAAGTAACAAAATGTTGCATTTTCTCATTTCATATTATTTATCATAATATGAATATAATGCCTCTTTCCGATGAAAATGTCAACCCTGCGGATAGAAATG
>DOWG01000279.1 GCA_003519685.1 Lachnospiraceae bacterium | reverse complement strand
TTAAAAGGGCATTATGTGGATGGTCTTATTTTTGGCTCGTTTGATTACAATCCTACATTAATCAAAGCAATTAAGGATACCGGACTGCCTACGGTTATAACGAGTTTCTATAAAAACTCGGAATATCAAGATTTTTATGATTGTGCTTATGTTAATCAATCTCTTGCAGCTTTGGTCGCAACGCGTCACTGTATTGAAAATGGGCATACCAGAATTGCATTTTTGGGTGGTGATCCGAAAGAGCAAAATACAAGGGAACGTTTTGAAGGTTATTGTAAGGCACTGGAGGAGTCTGGAATTTCTCTTGATAACAGTTTAGTTATTAATGCTGATTTTACCCGAGAAATTGCAATGCACAAATTTCAACAATATATTGCCAAGGGTGGTAAATGCACGGCGGTTATGGCCTGTAATGACTTGATGGCGATAGGGTGTATGAATGCCTGTAATAATCTTGGACTTAAAGTACCAGAGGATGTCTCTATTGTATCTTTGGATAATACGGAGTATTGCATATGCACCAATCCCCAATTGACATCAGTTGATATGATGCAGGGTAAAGTTGGAGTTGAAGCAGTAAGGCTTGTAATGGATAGAATCTTAAATAAACGTGAATACAGAAAGGATGTTGCGTTTTCACCCAAAATTATTAAAAGAGAATCAGTGAAAAATTTAATGCTCCGGTGATGGAGTTTGGAAGGCAATCAGGATCACATCAAAAGCGAAGAAGAAAGAAGATTCTCAAGAAAAATAGTACGAAAAATAGTACTTGCAAAATTTGCCTCTGTTTGATATAATAGCAATGATGCAGAATGATAAGAATAATTAGGAGTGGACGCAAGTCCACTCTTCTTATATGTTAGACATAATATTTCGTTTAAATCAGCAAAATACAAGGGTACATGTAAGAAACAAACATTCTAACTTATCAAAGAAAGTAGGGACGTAATGGCAAAGCGTGAAGATTATGAAAAGAAGACGGAAAAATTGTTAGAGCCTATATTAACTGCCAATCATTTTGAGTTATATGATGTAGAGTATGTGAAGGAAGGAAGTAACTGGTATCTTCGTGCTTATATCGATAAAGAGGGCGGTATCACCATTGATGACTGCGAGCTTGTAAGCCGGGCATTAAGTGACTTACTCGATAAAGAGGATTTTATAGCAGATCCCTATATTTTAGAGGTCAGTTCCCCCGGACTTGGCAGGCAGTTAAAGAAGGATAAGCATTTTGAAAAAAGCATTGGTGAAGAAGTCGAGATCAAGCTATATAAAGCGATTGATAAGAGAAAGGAATGGCTCGGCGTGTTAGTTGGTTTTGACCAGGAGAAACTAACCATTGATCTGGGAGATGGTGAAACCATGGATATTCCAAGGAAAAACATCGCGAATGTACGATTGTATCTGGAGTTTTAAAATTTGATGTTTTAAAGGGATTGTAGAGTTTGCTAATCATAGAATTTTAGAAGGGAGGAAAATCCTCCTATATGTAGTTCGTTAATTGTTTAATATTTCAAAAGGGAGGAAAATCCTCCTATATGTAGTTTATTTAAAGTTTAATATTCTTAAAAGGAGGATTTGTAGAAAAATGGATGCGAACAAGGAGCTTATTGAAGCTTTAAACCAAATTGAGAAAGAAAAAGATATCAGCAAGGATATCTTGCTAGAGGCATTGGAGAACTCATTGGTTGCGGCATGCAAGAATAATTTCGGCAGAGCAGATAATATAAAAGTTTATATTGATAGAGAAACCGGTAAAGTTGATGTTTTTGCAATGAAAGAAGTTGTTGAGACCGTTACTGACCCGGTGATTCAGATCAGCCTTGCGCAGGCGAAGATGAAGGATGGTAAGGCTGATATCGGTGATATTGTTCCGGTTGAGGTAACACCGAAGAATTTTGGACGCATTGCTGCTCAGAAAGCGAAACAGGTCGTTGTTCAGAAAATCCGTGAGGAAGAGAGAAAAGTTCTTTATAATCAGTACAGCAGCAAGGAGAAAGATATTGTAACAGGTATTGTACAGCGTTACGTAGGAAACAATATTAGCATTAATTTAGGTAAAGTAGATGCAATTCTGACAGAAAATGAACAGGTCCGGGGCGAAGTTTTCCGGCCGACGGATCGTGTGAAGCTCTATGTTCTGGAGGTTAAGGACACCACGAAGGGTCCCAGGATTACCGTATCCAGAACGCATCCGGAATTGGTGAAGAGATTGTTTGAGGCAGAGGTTACAGAGATCCAGGATGGTACCGTAGAGATTATGGGTATTGCCAGAGAGGCAGGCTCCAGAACAAAGATGGCAGTATGGAGTAACAATCCCGATGTTGATGCCGTTGGAGCTTGTGTTGGTTTAAATGGTGCAAGGGTAAATGCAATTGTACGTGAACTCAGGGACGAAAAAATTGATATTATCAATTGGAGTGATGATCCGGCACAACTGATTGAAAATTCGTTAAGTCCTGCAAAAGTTATTTCCGTAGAGGTGGATGAAAAGGAAAAGAGTGCAAGAGTAATCGTTCCGGATTATCAATTATCCCTTGCTATTGGTAAGGAAGGACAAAATGCCAGACTTGCGGCAAAATTGACCGGATATAAGATAGATATTAAGAGTGAATCTCAAACCATGGAATATTAAGGATGTGAGAAGATATGGCGAAGAAAATACCTTTCAGAATGTGTGCCGGATGCGGACAAACGAAGAGTAAAAAAGACCTTATTCGAATTGTAAAGACTCCGGAGGAAGAAATTGTTCTTGATCCGACTGGTAAGAAGAACGGCAGAGGAGCTTATGTCTGCAAATCCATTGATTGCCTGCAGAAAGCAATTAAGACAAGAGGATTAGAACGTTCTTTGAAGGCTGGCATTCCGAGTAGTGTGGTAGAGACGCTTGAGAAGGAGATGGTAGCACTTGAGTCCGGAGAGAAAGAAAGTATTTAACCTGATCGGTTTGGCAACAAAATCCCGACATGTTGTAAGCGGTGAATTTTCCACGGAAAAGGCGGTGAAAGAAAGAAAAGCAGCCCTAGTAATCGTAGCAGAGGACGCATCGGATAATACGAAGAAATTATTTACTAATATGTGTACTTACTATAAAGTGCCGATTTGCCTTTTTGGTGAAAAAGAGGAACTGGGTCATGCAATGGGCAAAGAATTCCGTGCATCTTTGGCAGTGCTTGATAGGGGCCTGGCTGATGCAATAGATAAGCAACTGAAAATGATACAGTGATATAATAACGGAGGTAGTAAGTATGGTGAAAATGAAAGTATTTGAGCTGAAAAATCTAATAAATAATACAAAAAATGGAGTTGATAAAATAGAAAGCCGAAATATACAGGAGTATCTGGAGAAAAGCATGGGAGTGAAGAAGACACATAGCAGCAATTTGGAGGAAAGTGAGATTGCAGCTGTGAAGAAGCATTTTCTTGCTCAGGCAAGTAAACCAGAGCAGCCTACCGGTCAAAGGCCAGCCGCATCTGCAGATCATAAGCCTGCCAATAATGCAGGTCAAAGGCAGGTGGGTGGAGTAAGACAGGGAACCTCCGTTCAGAACAATCAGAAATCAGTTAGCAGTACGGGACAGCGGCCGGCTTCCGGAGTTCGTTCCGGAAGCAATACGCAGCAGAGCCAAAGACCGGCAGGATCCGCAGGACAAAGACCGCAAGGCGGGCAGGGCGGAATGCGCCAGGGAGCACCTGCACAGACGAATCAGAATCAGCAGAGAACAAGCTCTCA
>DOWG01000008.1:836-3541 GCA_003519685.1 Lachnospiraceae bacterium | reverse complement strand
GCGATTTACAATAACATTAGGGAACCATTCCCTGGGGAACAGTTTAGCATATTGATTTTTTGTAAATCTTTCATCCAACAGCAGGATGGCTCCCCGATCCTCCTTTGTCCGGATTACCCTTCCCGCAGACTGCAAAACCTTATTCATTCCCTGATATAGGTAGGCATATTCAAAACCCATATGGTTTCTTTCATCAAAATATCCCCGGAACAATTCTCTTTCATTGCATACCATGGGCAGGCCTGTCCCGACAATAACCGCACCAATAAGCCGGCTATTTTTCAAATCGATTCCCTCGCTGAAAATCCCCCCAAGAACACAGAAAGCGATCCTGCTTTTTTGTGGATTAGGGACAAACTCCTCCAAAAACGTCTCCCGATCCTCTTCGGTCATATTACTGCTCTGCACCGCCAGTCCTTCCAGCTCGTTCTCCAGGATTTCCGCAATCTGGCCAAGCATCTGATAGGATGGAAAGAAAACCATATAATTGCCGATCTTCGCACCGGTAAATTCCTTAATATAGTCTGCAATTTTACGATATTCTTTATCGGTTCTCCGCGTATATTTCGTGCTTACATCATTTGCTATCATAATCTGCCGATTCTCCGGAAGAAAGGAGGTGGGTGCATAGATTGCATAATCCTCCTCCTTTCCGCCCAGCTGCTCCTTGTAATAGCGAATTGGCAGAAAAGTAGCGGAAAACAGTATGGAACTTCTTCCTCTCTCCATGCATTGATATAGATTCTTCGAGGGATCCATGCATTGCAGCTTAATCCGGAAACGATCGCCCTCCTCATAATCCGTATAGATGGTGTAATGTTCGTCATGGATTTCATACATATTGATAAAATGCCGTATATCCAGATAGAGCCGAAGGATCTCTTCCTTTCCCTCCAAAAGATGGTTTTCCTGCAGAAAGGTTTCATATTCCGTCATCAGGCGCATCAAATGCATATAGAAGCCATCCGCATTATCCAGAACCTCAAATTCATCACATTCTCTTTTTAACTTTAGAAGATCATGGTCGCAATGCTCCAGCTGCTTCGTAAGTGCATGGCTTCTTTCCTTAATGAGCTTTTTCACCTGAAGAAAATGGTCCTTATAAAGTACGGCACTATACATCTCCCTGGCCCGATCCACCAGATTATGACCTTCATCGATCAGGAAAATGTAATCGTTTGTCTTCTCATTCTGAAAGAATCTACGCAGATAAACATTGGGATCAAAAACATAATTATAGTCACAGATAATGGCATCCGCCCAGAGAGTAACATCCAGGCACATTTCAAACGGACAGACACAATGCTTTTTGGCATACAAATTGATAAGATCTCTGGTGATCTCATTTTCATTTGTCAGCAGATCATAAACCGCATCATTTACCCGGTCAAAGTATCCCTTCGCCCTTTCACAGGCACCCGGGTTACAGTCCGGCTTATCCAGAATGCAAATCTTCTCCTTAGCGGTAATGGTCACAACCTTCATAGCGGCACCCATTTCATGAAGGATACGAAACGTATCCTCCGCCACCGTTCGTGTTATCGTCTTCGCGGTTAAATAAAAAATCTTCTCTGCAAGATTCTCTCCCATTGCCTTTACGGAAGGGAAAATCGTCGCGATCGTTTTCCCGACTCCGGTCGGAGCTTCGATAAATAATTTTTTCTTTCGGAGGATGGTCCTGTATACTCCGGCCACCAGATCCTTCTGCCCTTCACGGTATGGGAAAGGGAAATCCAAAGCCTTAATCGAAGCATCCCTCCGATTGTTCCATTTAATCTGCCATACTGCCCATTTTCCATACTCTTCGATTAAATTCTGAAACCAGTCCGCCAATTCATGAAAGGATATGGTTTCTTCAAAATAGCGGAGATGTTCCGTTTCAAGATTGCAGTAGGTCAGGCGGATACCGATTCGCGGATGATCGTATTTTGCGGCATAGATATAAGCATAGCACATTGCCTGCGCCCGGTGGACCCCTATAGGCTCCTTCAGCTGGGACAATTCCATATATACACCTTTAATCTCATCAATAATGATCTCCGGAGGCATGTCCTCCTTCTCGTCAAGCAGGTAAGAGGAAAAATCATTCTCTGTATTATTATTCGTTATAATGCCATCCGCCCGGCCTTCCACAGTAAGATGAAAAGTAATGCCATCCCTTGTCACCGGAACCGTAATACTAAGCGGCACCTCCGCATTGTAATTCGAACCCATTTGCTTTTGGAGTTTTCGGTGCATTCTGCTGCCCGCCTGCATTGCGTCCGCTTCATTTTCATTTCGTGTATTATCAAGATCTCCGCTGCGCAAAATAAATTCAACCAGATTACGGACGGAAATTTTGATCTCTTTGATTTCATCCTGCATCTTAATACTCATACCTTTCATCGAAGCCCGCAAGCTTGGTAAAAGCCTTCCCAATAAATAGTCTTCTTCAATTTGCACAAATCAAGGAAAAACTTAAGTAATCGGAAACAATATTTTACTGAGCAACTGTTTGAAGTCGTTGNNAGCGTGTTGCGAATGAAATATGTTTCCGGTTACTTATCAATGTATAAATTGTGCAAATTTAAGAAGTTAATTTTATAAATCGGCTTTTAATACTTAAATCAAGCTTTGCAGAGCACAAATTTGCTGTGTGAATATACATAAAGCCTTAGCATTCTTCGTGTTATCACGGAAAATGTTAAGGCTTCCTTGAAATTGTT
>DOWG01000008.1:0-706 GCA_003519685.1 Lachnospiraceae bacterium | reverse complement strand
TCGAGCCGCCTTAAGGTCTCCAATTTATCCGGCTGCTGTTCTTTCTCTTTGCTTTGGTAATTCTTTGCCCTATCCGCCGTTTTGTGTCCTTTTGCTCCTCTATTCTCAGGTTCTTCATCCTTATCATAATTCTTGGGAAAAGAATAGGATGACCGGTCATTCGGTTTAAAGTTATTATATCTCGAGGTATTATTGGATTTAAAATCGTTATTCCTATGTTGGGAATTGCTATCCTTGAAGTTATATTTATTTCCTCTTGGATTATTAACCGCTCCTCCTCTGCTATTTTTCTGGCTTTTCATATCACGATTCATTTGATTTCCAGTTCTGCTCTCATTTGCATTGGTTGTAGCCACCAAAATGTACCCCTCTCTACGCAATATCCTTGCAGAATATGCTATTTTAACATAGTTCTCCTAATTTCTGCGCTGCCTTTGTTGGCTCGTTTACGAGACAATACGCATATACAAGTTTGAGGATGCAGCGCAGACACAAACTTGCCACGTGAATCGGCATTCACGTTTCCCACGTATTTATTTTATGCTATTTTTATATAAAGTCAATATATTTTGGAAAAATAAATTCCGAATTAATTCTTTATTATATCTTGCATTTTTTACCTCAATCTGGTACATTCTACTTGTATCCTCTATAGCCTATTGAAAGGGTTATAAGTTTAAAATTAAAAAGTGAGGTAGTATTATGA
>DOWG01000303.1:3265-13393 GCA_003519685.1 Lachnospiraceae bacterium | reverse complement strand
AAATTACCGATAACAAAGATAAACCTAATGCGGAAGGATCCGTAAAAGTTATGGAAACATGGATTCTGGCGGCTCTTCGCAATCGTGTATTCTTCACCTACGAGGAGTTAAATCTTGCAATAAAGGAAAAACTCAATGAATACAATAAGCATCCATTCCAGAAAAAGAAAGGTAGCAGGAAATCTGTCTTTGAGCAAGAAGAAAAAGAATTCCTCATGCCATTACCCACTACCCGGTATGAAACGGCCGTCTGGTCAACTGCCACCATACAACCAGATTATCTCATATCTGTCGGAGAAAGCAAGTATTCGGTTCCTTATGAATTCATTGGCAAAAAAGTAGATATTCGTGCAACTGAAAAAGTAATTGAGGTCTTTTACCATAATAATCGAATTGCATCACACATTCGAAAGGACCACTGTCCTGAACCATTTTATATTCCGGAACATATGCCCGAGAAGCATCGGATCTACATGCAGTATAATTCGGAATTCTTCCTGAAATGGGCAGGTGAAAACGGTCCATCTACCCTGACTGTTGTCAAAAGTTTTCTTTATTCACACAAGGTTGAACAACAGGGCTACAAGACCTGTGCATCGCTTATGCGCCTTGCAGATAGGTATACACCAGAAAGTCTGGAACAGGCTTGTGAACGTGCATTGTCCTTCACCCCAGCACCAAGTCTTAAGAACATTTCCATTATTCTAAAAAACAAAATGGAAAAAGCAAAAGACGGAAAAGTGCAATACAGCAAAGGAAGCCAATACGGAATTACCCGTGGCGCATCATACTATGGAGGTGGACGATAATGATCAAACAATCAACAATAGATAAGATGCACGATTTAAGGCTTACATGCATGGCATCAGCGTTTGAAGAACAGTGTAACAGCCATGCCTATGATTCTTTATCTTTTGAAGATAGAGTCGGAATGCTGGTAGATCGGCAGTGGGACAAGATGAAAAATAATACGCTTCTTAAGCTTATGAAACAGGCAGCATTCCGATATCCGAATGCATGCATGGAGGATATTGAATACCTTCCAGACCGAAATCTTGATAAGTCATTATTGCATGAATTATCAGCATGCAGATATATATCAGACAGTCATCACATCATTTTAAAAGGTGCATCCGGAAGTGGAAAAACATATATTTCAAATGCACTTGGGGTAGCTGCCTGCAGAAACTACATAAAAGTAAGTTATGTTCGTCTGCCGGATTTACTAAATGAGCTGGCGATTGCACATGCAGAAGGAACTTTCACAAAAACAATAAAATCATATCAAAAAGTAAAACTTCTAATATTGGATGAATTTCTTTTATCACCACTTACGAGTGAACAATGCCATGATCTATTAGAAATCATTGAAGCCAGAAGTATCCGTGGTTCTGTAATCTTTTGCACTCAGTTTGAAACAGATGGCTGGTTATCCAGAATCGGGACCGATGCAGATGCAACTGTTGCCGAAGCAATCATTGATCGCATCAGGCCAAACTCATATGATATCATGATTGATGGAAATGTCTCCATGCGTGAGCGTCACGGTCTTAAAGCCCATCAGAAAGAAGGCGACATCCGTGAATAATTATTGCGCATTCAGTAAAGGACACAATTGCTTAAAATGGACAGACTATGAACTCACCCGACATGAACTAAAGGAGGCTGATGAATTATGTCATGGTAACTGGATTGAGATACAGCACTTGCAGGAACGGGTTGAACAGTTAGAACAACTACTCCGGGATTCTGGAATTGAAATACCGCCAGAATACTAAGCCCCGGGAAATCATTAACAACTGCACTTCCTATCCGGAAAGGATGCACTATTATACCGGATAGGGGTGCACTGAAATACCGAAAAGAGTGCACTTTTCAAGCGGTATATCCAGGTAGCGTAGATATGAGAAAAAGTATCAATGGCTTATGTGAAATAGTAATGAATAACTTTGATATTGATCCTAGAGAAAAAATACTATTTGGATTTTGTAATAGACAAAGAAATAGAGTTAAAATATTAGTGTGGGATGATAATGGCTTTTGGATCCATTTTAAAAGATTAGAAAAAGGGAAAGTGGTTTGGCCCGACATTTACGATGATGAAATTACTATGAATCTATCCTTAGAAGACTTTCATAATTTAATAAAATCACCAGGAATTAAACAGAAAATAAAGCGTGATGAAGTATGGAGAAACCATTGATTTTACTAGCTTTTTCTCTATAAACATGGTATAATTATACTAGATTTCAAAGAGAAAACAGGAGGAATTTCAAAGTGGATTCAGTAGATAAACTTCAAGAAGAAAACAGAAAATTAAACTCTAGAATTACAGATTTAGAAGCTGAAATTTCTTCCTTAAAGAAACTAAATGATTGGTATATTGAGCAATTCAAACTACGACAAAAAGAGAAGTTTGGTCGTTCATCAGAAAAAGATAATGATGACCAACTTTCTTTTTTTGATATATTTAATGAAACAGAGACTTTAAAAGAGCCTATAGTTGTTGAACCTAAAGAAGATGAAATTCTTGTTTCATCATATAAAAAGAAAAAGAAGCGTGGTGTAAACTTCTCTGATTTACCTGTAGAGACTGTAGAATATAAGCTAGAAGATGAAGAAAAAGTATGTGATAATTGTGCATCACCTTTAACAGAAATGAAAAAAGAAGTCCGTAAGGAACTGGTAATAATTCCAGCACAAGTTAAAGTGCTAGAACATGTGACTCATGTTTATAGCTGTAGAGCGTGTGATAAAGAAGGAATATCAGGCTTTATTAAATCAGCAGATAGTCCAAAAGCTTTAATACCTAAAAGCATGGTATCTCCTAGCTTACTCTCACATTTGCAATGTGAAAAATATGTAATGGCAACTCCTTAATATAGACAAGAAGGAAAATATGCTAGACTTGGTGTAAATCTTAGCAGACAAAACCTATCTAATTGGGACATGGCTGGTGCTAGGATACTTAAGCCTTTGTATGAGCTACTAAAAAAAGAGCTTCTATCCAATGAACTTTTACATGCCGATGAAACCACTCTAGAAGTTATACATGAACCTGGTAGAGAAACCAAAGGTAAATCCTATATGTGGTTATATAGAACTTCTAATGATACCAATCGTCCCGTAGTTATTTATGATTATCAGATGGGGAGAAGTGGTGAGCATGCTAAAGCCTTTCTAAAGGATTGGCAAGGCAAGTATCTACACTGTGATGGCTATGGCGGCTACAAAAAGCTAAAGGATGTCACACTCTGCGGTTGCCTAGTACATGCAAAGCGTAAGTTTCATGAAGCTTTTATAGCTGGGCAATCTAATGAAAATGCTAAGATAGGAGAAAACTATCTTAAAAAACTATTTGCTATAGAAAAGATAGCAGATAATAATAATTATTCTTATGAGGAGAGACTTGTCTTAAGGCAAGAAAAATCCAGGGAAATAATTAATGAGTTTTATACTTGGATAAATGAAGTTTCCTTAAAAACCTTACCACAGAGCTTATTAGGTAAGGCTATTACCTATGCAATTAATCAAAGAGAGTATCTATGTTCCTTCCTTAAAGATGGAAGAATACAATTAAGTAATAATTTAGCCGAACAATCAATTAGAATGTTTGTAATCGGCAGAGATTATGTGCTCGATATAGTTATGTGCTGTTAATAACTTATGCTATTATGGATTTGTCACGATGTAACATTACAAAAGGAGGCAAAACCATGAATCAACGATCAATTGAGACCTTTTCAACATTCCTTAGAACAAGAGGATATGCTGAACAAACAATTCATATTTATTCCAAAGTATTAGAAATTGTATCAGACACTTGGAATACTAATGATCCTAAGTTACTTTATGAGCACATAAACAGTACAATTAAAACACTAGAATCAACAATGAATCCTTCAACTAAGCATAATATAAGAGCCGCGGCTAGACAATTCTTTCTTCTAAAAACAGGAATCATCTACAAGGATTATATTAGTGAAGCAAATAAGCTATCAGACTATGCAGATATCTTAAATGAATTTTACATTTATTCTACTGAATTTAAAAGTATCACATCTGATTCTAGCAAATCTGAATGCCGGCACATAAAGGCTTTTTTGTGCTATCTTGGAGATGCAACATACGAATCTCTTTCAAAACTGAAAGCACATGATATAAGAGATTACGTATGCAGTGCATTACAAGGATTAAAAGTATCAAGTATCGGTAGATATGTTACTTCTCTGCGAAATTTCTTCCGATTCCTTGAATATAAAGGATACTCCATAAACGAGTCTCTGATGGAACTTCCTTTAGCACCAGCAGATTGGGCAAAAGGGAAAGCCCCGGTCGTTCTAACAACAGATGAAGAAAAACGGCTTCGTGATCATCATCCCTCAAATCAAAAGAACGATAATCGGAACAGGATTATTATCTTATTAATGTTGGATATCGGTATGCGTTGTTCTGAAGTTGCAAACCTAAAACTTACGGATATCTCATGGAGTAAAGGAACTATAAAACTTCATGATACTAAAAATGCTCATAACAGAGAGCTTCCACTCCCAAGTAGTTTGGGCCATATGCTAGAAACATATATCATATTTGAAAGGCCTAAAGTAAAAACAGATATGTTATTTATTCGCAAATATCTTCAAAGTTACCTGCCAATGAACCTAGGCTGTGTCCGTCGTGTCGTTCGAGAAGCTTATCATAAAGAAAATATCTCCGGATGGTGGAAAGGCTCACACGCGTTACGCCGGACAGCCGCTTCCCATATATATAATAGTGGAATTGGACTAAAGCTTACCGCCGATCTTCTTGGTCACAAATCACTTGATTCAACTACTGCTTATGTGAAAGTTGATTTTAATTCTCTTCGAAGTGTTGCCTTGTCCTGGCCAGGAGGTGATTCTAATGAATGAAAACAGAATCTCAAGGCAGCTAATCGAATATCTTGAATATAAACACAGTCTTGGGTTTAAGCTTAAACATGAAGAAAGTGTTCTGAAAAACTTTGTTCGCTATACGTTAGAATATAATTATGATGGACCAATAAAAAGAGACATTGTGTTCCAGTGGATTTCAAATGGAAAACCTTCAGACAAAACAAGAGGTAGAAAGATTGAAGTAATAAGACCTTTTTCTAAGTATGCTGCAACATTTGATGACCAGGCAGAAGCAATATATGACCTGATCTATATGAATGTCCACGATAGACCAGTTCCTTACATCTATACAGAAGACGAAGTGTTTCAGCTGATGAATCGTTGTAAAACACTTTATTCTCCTGACGGGATTCGAGCCAAAACAATTGAAACAATTATTGGCTTAATGTGGTCCACAGGACTTCGCCCATCGGAACCAATCCATTTGGTAACAAGTGATGTAGATCTTCATAATGGCATTCTTCGTATTCGAAATACAAAGTTTTCAAAAGAACGGTTTGTCCCAATAACGGAATCTGTGGTACAGAAACTATCTGATTATAAGTCTTGGATTTAAAACAGGATAGGGATTCAATTTTTGAATGACGCCTTCTTTTATAACACAGACGGCACTCCGATCAACCTCAGGTCTGTCGAAGATGCTTTCAAATTAATCCGAAGATGTATTAATGCAGAACCTGTTGGATATAAAAATGTTAGATTGTATGATTTCAGACATACAATGGCTTGTAATACAATACGGAAATGGACAGAACAAGGTATTGACGTTAATTCCAATCTACATGTTCTATCTACTTACTTAGGACATGTAAAACCAGCAGATACGTACTGGTACCTTTCTGCCACACCAGGAATGCTCGAGCTTAGCTGCTCAAAGTATGAAAATATGTTTGGAGGTGATCAGGATGAAAGCTGACCTTCCAACATTTCAAACATTATTACAAAAATATTTCCTACAGCGATTAATACAGCAACGTAAGGTTTCAGGTCAAACCGTAAATTCTTATAGAGATACATTTCGAATTTATATCACTTTCCTTTTTGATAAGTATCGAATTAATGCGGTTTCTGTAAATCTCGAACATTTTGACCTTGAATACATCCAAGAATTCTGCAAATATCTGGAAGTCAAACGAGGCAATAAGAGCGCAACTATCAACAATCGTCTTGCTGCGATTCGCTCATTTATGGAATACGTGGCTGAAATTGAGCCGGAATACAGCGGAATCGTTAAGCGTTCACTCATGATTCCTATGCAAAAACATGAGATCCCAATCATGGAATTTATTTCTAAAGATGAATTTCAAGCAATGGTGGACACTTGTGATACATCTACTTCTTTAGGTTCAAGAGATAAATTGATGTTATTGATCCTTTATAATTCGGGAACCAGAGTATCAGAAATGCTTTCCTTAAAATGCTCTGATATAAAGGATGCAGATCTCCCGGGACGTACCTGTATTAAGATATACGGTAAAGGAAGAAAAGAACGAATTATTCCGTTATGGAAAAATACGGCTGAATATCTGGCAAAATACATCTCAGCAAATGATATTAAGAAGAACGATGCAATCTTTAATAATAAAAACGGAGATAACTTTACCAGGTCGGGAGTAAGGTTCCGGATTAATAAGATAGTAAAGGAGGCATCTGAAACAGCACCAGCGCTTAGAGAAAAGAATATCACTCCGCATTCTTTTAGACATTCGGTTGCAATGAATCTCCTAAGATCCGGAGTCGATATATCAACCATTGCAATCTGGTTGGGACATACAAGTATTGAAACGACCCACAAGTATATGGTTGCCGATATAGAGCTTAAAAGAAAAGCAATGGAGCAAGCTGGAACTGCAGGAGACTCATCATTTCGATATAAGCCGTCAAATGATATCCTTGCATTCTTAAATACGTTATAGTTTATGTGTCGTTAAGCTGCAGTGATTTATGATAAAGCAACTAGATATAGGTCACTGCAGCACATAACTATGTCGAGCACATAATTTCTCCCCATCACATAGGTTTTAGCTCTACGTTCAGCTGCATTGTTTGATATTTCGCATCTGCCATCCAGCATATAGTTCATGAGTGTCTCATGATGGTTACAGGCATAATCCACAGCTTTCTCCAACTTACTACCACCAGTAGGATTCAGTGTATCAAGCCAGCTCCAGAATTCATCCCAAACAGGAGTTTCTTGTTCTTGGCGCATTATCTTTCTATCCTCTGCTGAAAGTTGTTTATATCTTCGTTCCAAGAAGAACAAACGGTTGCAGAATGCTACCCCTTTTTCAGCCGGGAGTAAGGTGCTGTCAAGTGCAGTTTGGCCTTTCGGTTCCGCGATCTCCTGCTCAGAACTGATATCCAGAAGCTTCACCTTTTTTCGTCTTTCCTTTGGTATCGCTTCGTAGAACTTACGTCTGCAATGAGCAAGGCAGCACACAAGGATAACCTCCTGTATCATTCCATAAGCGGAGTAGCCATCACAATGAATCATTCCTGTATATCCAGATAGAAATTCAATTGGATAGTTACCACCACGACCAGGTTGATAATCATAAAGAACAACTGCCGGTTTTCCATCTGTTCCGCTTAGATAGATCCACATATAGGATTTCGCCGTTGCTTCTCGTCCCTCTTCATGGATTACCTGGCATGGAACCTCATCAACATGAATGATATCACGCTTAAGAAGTTCTTGATGTAGATAATCATAAATGGGGAGAAGGTATTCTAATGCACAATAATTATACCAGTTTGCTGCGGTTTCTCTCGGAAGAGGAACTCCTTTCAGCTTCCAGTCAGCCTGTTGACGATAGAACGGTATGTGATTACCTGACTTCTGGTACATGACATAGGCTGCCATAGATGGTGATACAGGGCTATGTACCATAAGTGGAGTTGGGGTCTTTGCAGCAATGATTGTTGTATCCCCTTCCTCACGACAGGCAGGACATACAACAGTTTCCGCAAGATAGTGAATTCTTTCAACTTTAGCTGGTATAATATTCAATTCTTCCCGTACAAATTTATATCCAAGATGTCCCATAGGGATATCACAATCGGGGCAAATTCGTTGATCTTCCGGAACATCACACTTCACATATCGGATAGGTAGAGAAGCGTAGAGATCTTGTCGTGTTGACTTTGGCTTTTTAGTCCGGGTATGCTCTGTTACTGTTGTTATTTTTGGTTCTTCGATCGCTTCATTTGTGTCAGGCATTTCCTTAGCAACCGAATCAGAAGCCTTCTCGCTCGATATACCAAAGAACTTTCGGCGGAATTCATCGATGGTTTCATTCAGATTTGCGACCGTGACTTGCAGCTCCGTAATCGTAATACGTAGATTATCGATTGTTATGGCTTGCTCTTTGATGTGGGATTCCTGCAAATTATTTACCTTTTTCAGAAATGCAATCAGTTCCTCTGCTTCACTCGACATGTCAGCTTCCACCTTTCTTTTTTCTTGTTTCTATTATAATAAAAACAGTAAAAAGAGGCAAATCGTCGGTTTTAGTAATACCGTCATTATGACGAAACCATATCGTGTGGATATCCTTCTGAAACGATCGAAAATTCATACTTATTGAGGAGATTTAGGGGAGATATCCACCGGGCAATAGGTCCGACAGGGAGGTATCCAGATAACTTTTTCTATAAAAAGAGATGGTGTGGATAACCCATTTTTTATTCAAATGGAAGTAGTAAAAAAGATTTTTATATTCTCTATTTTGCACAAAACTAGTAATCTTTCTGCTTGCTCCCCGGCTTTATCGCCTTTGGTTGTTCGATGGAGAGCCCTTCTAAGAGCCATCGATATTCCTGCCTGGTGAGTGCGCGCACTTCAGAAGCACTGCGTGGCCACTGAAAACGTCCGCTTCCATCAAGCCGTTTTAGCAGAAGAACAAAGCCATCCTTATCAAAATGGAGTGCTTTCAGCTTTCGGCTATCATGACCACAGAAGAGATAGAGTGCATTGGCGTATGGATCCATCTGATAGGTATCTCGAATAATAGCCATTAGGCCATCAAAACTTTTCCTCATGTCCGTCCTGCCTGTAATCACGTAGATTTTTGACACTCCGGACAAATCTCCTAACATAGCCTTTGCAGTGCAGTGAATGTATTAGTGATGGTTTCACCGGCTGCAGCATTTGTAATTTCTATCCGAATACCATGAATGGTCAAGCGGATCGCTGTATCATTGGAAGGCACCAACGACTTGCTCAGGAGTGTAGGATGAACTGGAAAGGTGTCCGGATCCGAAATCTGAAGTTGAACTACTTCCTGTTTCCCATGAACCATTGGAAGCGAAGCTTCTGGTATTGCACAAGCTCTATCCCGGAGTTTTCGGATATGATAGTAAAAGCTACTACGCTGAATATTATGTTGATCACACCAGTCTTTGTCACTCATTCCACTGGCTCGGCATTCCTGTATGAGATCTAGCCATTCTTGATTTGTACGCCTTGGATGTCTCAGTTCTTTTTGAACCATTCTTGTCCAACTCCTTTAAGTGTAATAGAGTGAATAAGGACAGTGTTCAAAACAGATATGAACCAAACGAGTCCGATGTCCTAAATCCCAGAACGGGAGAATAAACACTCTTGTGCTAGGATTATCTCATAAATTCGGACAGATGAAAAACCGGTAGGTTATTCATCGCTTACGTAATGTATATCTGTTTATCCATATTGCCCTTTTTTTATACGCTGACATACTGTGTCATATCATGATTAACTTCTGCCTGATAATACCCACTGATTGTTGTCGGTGCATTAAAAAAGTGTATCTAATAGGCATTTTCTATTTTTAATATGGTTATACCTTTTTATGCAAAAAATAGAACCCCATCTCTGAGGTTTCATGTTTTTAGGGTATAAAAAACAAGGGAGCAATACCCTTGTAAGAAAATTTGATATTCGATAGAAACTGCACCTTAATGACTAATAAGGTGTCAAATTCGCCGAAGATTGTGTCAGGTCGATTTGACACACTTACGACATACTTTTTGACACACTATGAGGCAATTTTTAACAACTTTAGACGTTGTTCTACGGTGTTTACAAGATATAAAAAAAGAGGCTTGAAAACCCTTTAAACACGCTTTATAACGCATCTTCGGGGCTTCCAAGCCACCTATCTTTCATAATGCTAAATTCGCATTACACACCCATCTGCTTAGCAACTTCTTCGGC
>DOWG01000303.1:1965-3090 GCA_003519685.1 Lachnospiraceae bacterium | reverse complement strand
GTAAGGTAATCTGCAGGTACTTCTGCTTCGCTTACATATTTCGGAGACATAGCAGCAATCTGCATTGCTACGTTTTTCGCAGCTTCTTTTGTTATATCATTGTTTACCGTAGTCTCAACTTCTACAAGGATACCGATTCTTCCACCGCCATGGATATAAGACGCTACGAAGCCATTCTCTGCTTGAATCTTTTCAAATCTTCTGATATTCATATTTTCGCCGATAACAGCGATCATGGAAGATAATTCTTCTTTCACGGATAAAGAAGTATCCAGTGCCCAAGGCTCAGCAAGGAACTCGTCCAGGTTTGCTGCTTTTGTTTTTGCAGCCTGCGCTGCAACTGCTGCAACATATTCTCTGAACTTTTCATTCTTAGCAACAAAGTCTGTCTCGCTGTTAACTTCTACGATGGATGCAACCTTATCATCTTCACTAATAAAGGTATCTACCATACCTTCTGCCGCAATTCTGCCAGCTTTCTTCTCCGCTGCAGCAAGTCCCTTTTCTCTTAAGAACTCAACGGCTTTATCCATATCACCTTCCGTAGCAGACAATGCTTTCTTACAGTCCATCATTCCCGCTCCGGTTAATTCTCTTAATTCTTTTACCATTCCTGCAGTAATATTCATTCTATTTCCCTCCAATATAAATTTGTTCCTATATTTTACGTTCCGATAAAAATGAATCTATCTTATTATTTCCATACGCTATTTATAAAAATGCTTCAACCAAATTGGTTGAAGCATTCACATACTATTCTGTAACCGCTTCTTCCATCTCAGCATCCACGGATGCTTCCTCAGCTTCTGCAGTATCATTTAACTGCATTCCCTGATTTGCTTCGATAACAGCGTCAGCCATCTTAGATACAATTAATTTAACGGCTCTGATAGCATCATCATTACCCGGAATTACATAATCTAATTCTTCCGGATCACAGTTTGTATCTGCAATACCAACTAAAGGTATACCAAGGTTATGTGCTTCCTGAATACAAATTCTTTCCTTTTTCGGATCTACTACGAAGATAATATCAGGAATCTTCTTCATATTCTTAATTCCGCCAAGGTTCTTCTCAAGTTTTTCCCATTCCAGTTTTAATTTAATAACTTCTTTCTTAGGAAG
>DOWG01000303.1:0-1848 GCA_003519685.1 Lachnospiraceae bacterium | reverse complement strand
CTTCATCTACTTTACCTACTGATCTTTGTAAGTCAATAATGTAGATACCGTTTCTCTCTGTGTAGATGTACTCCGCCATTTTAGGGTTCCATCTTCTTGTTTGGTGTCCAAAATGTACACCGGCTTCCAATAATTGTTTCATTGAAATAACGCTCATAATTTTACCTCCATTTGGTTTATATCTTCCGCATACATCACATCCCGGACAGACCAGTGATTGGCACCGTGCCCAAAATCCATATGCGTGTGTTATTTAGACGTTGAGATTATATCATAATACAGCAGCCTTTGCAAGTTCTTTTCTTATTTTACAAATATACTTTCTATATTTTCTTCCCCTTTTAGTATTTGACATTGATCATTAGTCTCTTGAACATAGTACCTATAATGGTATTTTTCCCCGTTATTTTCCAACCAATACTCTACAAGAAAAATACTTTCATCATTTGTTCGTTGACTAATGCTTCTTTTTTCGTATTCCTTTTCCAGTTCATCAGGCTATCCAAGAGATTTAACAACAGAACGAGATTTACATAAAAGCTAGTATATGTTAAATGATTAAGGTATACTATGTATCAAAAGAGTAGTTCCCATAAAAAAGCTGGAACTACTGTAAAGGAGGAAATATGGAATGGCATATGGTTTCATCACTTTAATACCGATTTTTTTATTGTTCTTAATACTATTCGGTCTTTTACTAAAATATTTACTGAAAAATAAAGATGCAACTCTTATTATTCTTATAGGAATACAAATCACAATCATCGGTATTTATTTTTCCTTAAGTACATACTATGATTTGAACGGCTATGAAATTATTATCGTTCTTGCAGGTTTCGTATGTTCTTTAACCGGTTTATTAAAAAAAGAGCATTAAAAAAAATTATTAAAAAGGCAACCGGACCGCAGCTTTCAAATTAGACCTTCGTTATTCGGCAATTATTTTAATTATATCATCATAGGAAGCGCCCTTTTGGATCGTAAATTCACCAATTAAAATCTTCGTAGATTTTCCGGCTTTTATGATATAATTATTAAATTCCTTTGCATCATCAACTATTCCCGCTTTATATAAAAGTTTGGAAACCGAATCCGAAGTCATTCCCTTCTCTATTGTAATTGTCACTTCCGCATAACTCGTTTGTGCACCGGCCTTGGTTGCTGCAGAAGATGCTTCTGCAGCAGACTCCGTCGTCTGCCCTGTCGCTAATTCCCCGTTTGACTCCGTTGTTTTTCCCGCATCAGACTCCCCGCTCGGTTCCGTCGTTTGTCCTTCCACAGCCCCCGGTGTAGTCTCAGCCCCCGGTGTAGTCTCTGCCTCCGGTGTTGTCTCTGCCCCCGGTGTAGTCTCCGCAGCAGGTGTTGTCTCTTCGGTATCTTTCTCCTTCTCCGGCGCCATATCTCCAAGAACCTTATCGAGGGGATCTTCCTCTTTCGCAGCGGTTACCATTCCTAATTTTTCTGCTCTCTCGATAATCTCCTGATCGGATAATTTCTTCCGATAGCCGCTCAGCACAAACAGTAACGTGGTTAGAAGGATTCCGACACCCAGGCCTCTCATATAATATTTTAACTTCATAAATTATATCCCATACCTTTCAAATTACTTCTTTCCATAAAACAGATCAATTACTAATTTTACCTCTCCCTGTCCCAGATCCAATAATTTAGAGATTTCAACGATGGATCTTCCTTCGGAGTAAAGAGATAAAATCTTTTTATTGTTGTTGGCCGTTTTATTTTCTGCAGTATCTGTTTCTATCGATGCATTTGAAGGTGTTGCAGCCGGTTTTACCGGAGGCTTCGGTTTTGGCGGAGCCTGTACTTCGTTCTTCACCGCCGAATTCT
>DOWG01000324.1 GCA_003519685.1 Lachnospiraceae bacterium | reverse complement strand
TTTTTTTCTGTGCCTGATTGCTTTGGCGTAGCTTTTCTTTTATAATTAATATATCCTAACGAAAGAAAACCCCTCAGATGAGCTCTTTGTTTGGCGACACAGCTCTCATACCGAAGGGTCCTTACAAGTATGAGTATAATGATATTTTTATTTATTTTCAAGTTAATTCGTGCACCTCCTGCAAAGATTTTTGTAACCATTCGCATTTATTCTTTACAGGAGGGCTCATTTCATGAATGAAGCAAACACTAATTATTTAAAACAACATATCGATATTCTTTCTTTCCGCGACCTTGCACCAGGCACTATCACTACTTATACTGCTTATATGACCCGGTTTATTGAATGGACGGAGTCTGCACTTTCTTCAAAACCACTTTATGATATTTCGTGGGAACAACTCCGTTCCTATATAAGATTTCTAAAGGAAGTTAGAGAACTGAATCCTCGTACCGTGAACGTCCATATCGCTCAGCTACGTGATTTTTATCAGTATGTCCTGCACCGTGACTGGGATCGCTATCAGATTCCTTATCTTCACTATGATGAACTTCTTCCTAAAGTTCCAACTAAGGCTGAGGTGAATTCCATTATTGACTCTGTTTACAATCCTAAACATAAAGCAGAACTGGCTTTATTATACTCTTCTGGCATTCGTGTCAGTGAACTCACACGCCTCAGATGCGGTGATATCTATCATTCCAGACATTGCATCTACATATCAAAAAGCAAGAATCGTTCTGACCGATATGCTGTTCTTTCCGAAAAAGCTTATGATCTGCTTGTTGCCTACATCCGTACATTCTATCCCTCTGCCAAAAAGCAAGACTGGCTCTTTCCTGGGCAGAAAGCCGATTCTCATATTCATCAACAGTCTGTTTATAACACATTTAAAAAGTGGCTCTCAATCTTAGGACTTTCTGATGCTGGGTACACACTGCATAGTCTTCGACATGGTTTTGGTCTTCATCTGTATGAAGCAGGCACTGACATCATGACCATTAAGGAAGCTATGGGGCATAAGTCTCTTTCCAGCACCTCAGTCTATCTGACTCTTGGTATTGGCAATGGAAGGAGTGTTACCAGTCCTTATGATGTCTAAGACGGAGAAAATCTATCATTCATTTGGAGCAGCAGAGGATTCTATCTCCAAAGCCTATCCGATTCGGGATATCTTTCAGTCATTTTTCGAGGATTATGCCGAATCTCATTCTGTTTCTAACGAACAACAAAAGGCGGCTCATTGTATATCAGAATGCAAGACTGGTTCCCTTGGTTATAACTTAAGCTATTGTGAGTCTTGTGGACATATTGAAATTCATGCCAGCTCCTGCAATAATAGAAACTGCCCGAACTGTCAGGCTCCACAGGAACAAAAATGGATCATGGCTCGTAATTCTGAATTGATTGAAGGTTGTGCTTATTACCATTGCATATTCACGCTTCCATTTGAGTTAAATGACCTCATTTATGAAAACCAGAAGTTATTGTATAACCTCATGTTTTCCTGTGTATCAGATACCCTTCTTACGCTATGCCGTGATAAAAAACATATGGGCGCAACCCCCGGAATCATTATGGTATTGCACACATGGGGGCAAAAGCTTAACTTCCATCCTCACATCCATTGCGCCTTATCCGGTGGTGGTCTTACAGAATCAGGTCAGTTTACTGAGTCCTGCCACAAAGGATTTCTCCTTCCGGTGGAAGCAATGGGAAAACTGTTCCGTGGTAAATTTATGGCTGCTTTGAAAACCTATTATGACAAGAAGCTGCTTTCTTTTGGTGGCAGATGCCGGAAGTTACATAATCGTTACAACTGGAAAGAATTCATGGATTCTCTTTATGCGAAGGATTGGCTTCCCTTTATCCGGGAAACTTTTAATGGAAATGGGAATGCTATCAAATATCTTGCTCGTTATGCCTATCGCACTGCAATCAGTAACAGCCGGATCAGCAGCTTAACAGATAAAGAAGTATCTTTCCGGTATAAAGATTATGCCGACAACAGCGCAACGAAAATCATGACCTTAGAGGGAACAAAGTTCATTGAATTGTTTCTGCAGCATATCCTTCCGAAAGGTTTCTCTCGCGTGAGATTTAGTGGTTATCTAAGCAACTGCTGTAAAACAAAGAAGCTAAAATTGATACATAAGCTACGAGGAACCCCATTTATCCCCAACCCGGTAAAAGGAAAATCCATGGCAGAGCTGCTGCTTTTAATCTATAACAGAGATATTTGTGTATGTGGGATATGCCATGGGCGTGTATTCCATTATCCACGGGGAAAACCATTTGCTCTTCCGGAAATCAGCTGCTCTTTGACATAAGAATATAAATTTTTCAGACTGTCCAATGGGATGGTCTTATTATCATGCGAGCATTTAGCCAGATTGAGTAACGCAATTCTATTACCCGGTAATAAAACGTACCCATAGGAACAAAAAAGCTGGCATTTTCACATCATTGGCAATCATCAAAACTGCATAAGCCGTCCGCATGCGTGACTTGGTTCAAAGGAAAAGTACTAAATCAGGGGCTTGAAAGTTCGTTCAGGCTCCTTATTTTGAACCCCTGACTTAGAACTTTTCTAATCTATTATTGTATCATTTGGAAATAT